>NZ_JBBMMD010000015.1:0-50136 GCF_037844525.1 Tepidibacter sp. Z1-5
AAAAATTGGCTGTTTTCAAATACATCTAAAGGAGCTATGTCTAGTGCCTTGATATATTCAATTATAGAAACGGCGAAAGCCAATGGTTTAGTGTCAGAAAAATATATATTATATTTAATGAATGCGATATCAAAATTGGAAGATATAGAAAGAACGAAAGCGAACTTACTAGCACTAATGCCTTGGTCAGATACTTTACCCGAGGAATTGCAAATCAAAAATAAGAAATAAATTTTAAAAATCCAGTATACTAATTTTTCTAGTTAGTTATACTGGATTTTCTATTTCAAGACGGTAAATCTTTGACGGATACAAACATACGAGACGATTGCAGACAATATGGGGTACACATATTTTCATCTCAATTGCCTCACAATCAGATGACACTCTTTTGAACATGAAATAATCCCCTAGTAGTATTCAGATTTTGTGATTTAATCTGTCAATTTTAAGGGGATTATAACTTATTGTTGTAAAGAATACACGATTTAAAGTAACTTAATCAGCTCTTCTAACTCTTCAGATAAAATTTTTGCAAGCTCAAAATCAGTATCTTTTAAAGCCAATGCTATTTTCGTTTCAACTGATTTTTTCTTTTGTTCAATTTCTAAATAGTCTTTATCAAAATGACTAGCATAAATCATCTTTCTAAATTTTCGCATACTCATTTTTCTAATTGTCTTATCTTCAATGATTAAAACATAATCCATACAGTTTATTATAGAATAGTAATCATGAGAAATCATTAGAATCGCACCGTTATAGTTTTCTATGGCTTTTTCAAGTGCTATTTGTGAATAGGTGTCTAAATGACTTGTCGGTTCATCTAGAAGCAACATGTTTGCTTTACTAGCAGAAACTTTAGCCAATTGAAGTATATTCTTTTCTCCACCAGATAAAGATTCTATCTTTTGATCAATGACTTCTTCGTCAAAACCATAGTTTGAAATATATGATCTAATCTCTCGATAAGTTTTAAATCCTACATCGAAGAACTCTTCAAGTATTGTATTAGACTCATTTAGTATTTCTCCTTGAAGCTGAGATAAATAAGCCACTTCAACGTCATAATTTATTTCAATGGAATCACTATTATTTTTAAAGATTTCTCTCAATAAAGTCGTTTTCCCGGTACCGTTTGAACCAATAAGAGCTACTTTATCAGTAGATTTAATCTCAAAGTTAACATTTTCTAAAAGCATCTCATCAAAGGCAATACTGTAATCATTAACTTTTAAAGCAATGGTTTCTTCAATTTTATTATCAGTAGCTAAACTGATATCCGGTTGTTTAATATCTACAAATGGTGCTTTAATTCTACGATTTTCTAATCTTTCTTGAATTTTAACTCTAGCTTTTAAAGCTTTCCCGTTAGAAGCGTCAGCATTATTAGTTGCGATAGTTCTTAGCTTATTGATTAAGATTTCGTTTCTCTCAATTTCTTCATTATCAGCAATAGCGAGTTCTTGTAACTCAATTTTAGTTTGAAGTAATGAGAAGTTATAATCAATATATCTTCCATCAAACTCTTGGAGCTCCATATTTTCAAGGTGTATAATTTTGTTAAAACAATGATTCAATAGATATCTGTTGTGCGTAATAATTAACATTGTTTTTTTGTGAGAATTAATTAGATTTTTAAGAGAATTAAGGTTTTCAAAGTCTAAAAACACATCTGGTTCATCCATAATCATTAAGTCTGGACTATTAAGCATTTCCTTAATCACTTGAATAAGTTTGAATTCCCCACCACTAAGTTCCGATATCATTAGATCTTTATGCTTGGTTAGGTTTGCAAGATTTAGTTTCTTATTAATGTTGCTTTCGAAATCATCTCCACCAATTGCATCAAATGCGTCTAAAGATTGTTGGTACTTTTCTAGTAAAGTATCAATATCCGAAGATGTTTCCATTTCAGTACAAATAGATGTCATTTCATTTTGTAGCTTAATAAATTCTTCCCCTATATATTCGAAAACTGTAGTTTCTTTTGTTTTGTCTAGTTGTGAAAACTGACTTACATACCCAATTCTACAATTTGTGTCCATCTCTAACTTACCATCGAACATATATCTTTCTGGATCCATAATTATATCTATCAGTGTACTTTTTCCACTGCCACTTGTTCCTATAAAAGCGCAATGTTGACCATATTCTAATGTAAATGAAATCTTATTATATAGATCTTTTTGCGGAAATGAGTAGGACAAGTTATCAACTTTTATCATATTATTACCTCTCTTTATCAATTGAAAAGAGCTTATAAAAATAAGCTCTTTAATATATAATATTCCCAATCGCATTTTTGCAATTGATTATTATGTAGTAACGACATTTTTTTAAGTTTACCGTTGATATCATAACACTTTTTACGACTAATTTCAATCATTTCATATTAAGATTTTTCGTGACATAAGTCAATTCTAATAGATTAAGAATCAGAAGTTAGAGGTCTTTATAAGACTCAAGAGAATAAAGTTATTACTAAAAGGATTGTTAAAAATTTCAAACCTAAAAAGTTAGGTACAATTATTTATTAATGGAAGTAATTCGCCAGATGAAAGAAAAAAATATATTCATATGTTAAAGGAATTAATAAATATAAATATCTTTCTTCACTCATATACTTGTACTGGAAGTTCAACCTTTCCCATATGTTACGAATGATGTTGATGACACTGTATCAGTAATCTAAACATCAGATAATATGGTCAGTTTCTACTTCATATACTTTATTAAATGTAATTAAAAAGAAGAATAAAAAATCAAAAAAAGAAAATAAAGAGCTTAGAGAACAATTAAAAATTATTTATGTCTTGAACTCTGTTTTTGGGAATTAGAAAAATATGGTACATTCAATATGTTATCTGTAAGTTAATATTCCCGAACCTATGTCGTGAATACAGCTACATGAGCAGAAATAACGAACTAGGTTCGTAAAAAAAACGTTATGCGCAAGTGATACTGTATTTCAGAAATCTATATAATAACTAGATGTTAATTGGCAGATGTACAAAATATTACTTATACAATTGGAGGGTAAACAAATATGATATATCTTGTGCGCCATGGTGAAACTGATTGGAACTTATTTAAGAAATTTAACGGTTGTACAGAGACTAAGTTAAATCAAACAGGAATAGAGCAAGCAAAATTGCAGGCGGAAAACTTAAAAAGTGTTTGCTTTGATGTATGTTTTAGCAGCCCCCAAAAAAGAGCACGTCAAGCTTGCGAGATCATCTATAATGGTATAAGCGTTCTAGATGATAGACTTACTGAAATAGATTGTGGTGAGTTTGAAGGCACAGAGGAAACGTTGGAATCTATTAGCCTGTTTTGGGAAGCGTGCAATAGCGGAAATAAGGGTGTTGAAAGTTCTAAAGAATTCATGAAACGAAATTGTGATTTCTGCGATATGGTTATAGAAAAATATAGGAGTAAAAACGTCTTAATTGTTACTCATGCTGCAAACGCACGTATAATAAATTATTATTTCACTGGCAAGCCCGAGGACTATGATTTTAAAAAAGCTGTTGCCCAAAAAGGCGGGTTACTTACTTATGAAAATTCATAAATCTAGAATAATGAATCGTTAGACGAGGATAGAGAAAACATGTATTTTTACCAGAACCAAAGATTATAATCATAATAGGCTTTTTCAATGTAATCAAGCTAAAATTGATATTTTTCATATATATAACTTCCATTTGTTTCTAGGTGTATTTTATCATACATCAGGATATTTTGGTATATATTGTATATTTGTGTCATAAAAAAGAGACTATTTTAACAGAAGCCACTGAAAAAGTGGCTTTTTTCATATTTTGAATATTTTTTAATGGTCAAAAATGTATTCAATACTAAAAAAGACCTTAGAATCGATTCTAATGGCTCTCTTTCTTTAAACTTGTTATTTGAAGCTTTGAATAAGGGCTTTTTCAGTGGTCTCGTTTTAACATCTTCTTTCATATTAATACGCAGGTAATTATTTTTGAAATCTATACTGTATTCTTATTGGGATGTTCCCCATTAGTAGTACAAGAATAACTTGTCTATTTTTTCTAATAAATCTATGCTTAAATCAATTTTCTATATTCTACCACAAACGAAATCCATCATATTTATTTTCATTCAATCAATTATAATTCCCTTATAAGGCTTCCTCAGAGTTCACAAATTCAATACGTGTAGATACAGCACGAAGAGCAATAAGATGAATATGCTCATTAACAGTAGTACAGCAATCCGGTAATATCTTTACGCTATATTTTTCCGCTGATTTTGATATAGCTGTATGTGTAACACAATTTTGTGTCATCATCCCACACACAAGAAGTTCCTCCACTCCAAATTCTGATAAAACCTCATCTAAATTTGTTTTATAAAAGCTATCTGCATAGCTTTTTATAACAACGTTTCCATTAAGCGTAGCTTTTAAAATTCTAGGATGAACATCAACCCCCTCCGTCCCTTCGTTAAAGAATGGAGCAATACCTTGACTGATATCAGCAATATGCTGAATAATAATTACAGGAACATTGTTTCTTTCTGCCTTAATTATAGCTTTTTCAATATTATCTAAAGTTTTTTCAGTATTCCACAAAGGAAATTTTCCACCCGCGAAATAATCATTTTGTAAATCAATAACTAAAAGTGCTTTTTTCATCTAACATATCCTCCTCAAATTATATAATTCCTCATAATATTTCATTTCCTAATTTCCTTATCATTGACTTTATACTAACATCATAATGATACTCCGTAAATTACCCACTTTTTCGTGTGTATGTTTGTAGAAATATTATTCTTGAACTTAAATCTAAACTATTTATATAAAAGAAAAAACATTGAAACCTTAACTTAATTGGTATCAATGTTTTCATTACATTCATTTAAATATTCTTTTCCAACTTCTTGCATGATTTCTAAAGCCTTTATAATTTTTTGCCCTCTATTGTCCGTTAAGAAATATTCTACTTTTAAAGGATATCCTTCAAACGTTTTTTTATCTACTAATCCAAATTTTTTTAACTCCTTTAATTGTTCTAATAACATTTTCTGGCTTATCCCTTTAATATCTCGTTCTAATTGAGATAAGGATGCCTTTCCACGATATTTTAGTTGCCAAAGAATAACAGTCTTCCATTTTCCTTTAAGGATATCATGAGTAATTTCTAAAGGACACGTGCATTTACTTCTAATTTTCAACTTTAACACTCCTATACGTATTGGGATACAAATCTTATCTTTATCTTTTCTATGTTCTAACATACTTTCAGATTGATTATCACTAATATAATATCATAGTATCAAAAAGGATTATTAAAACATTTTTATCAATCACAAGATATTTAAATATATATACAAAAACTAAATTGACAAATCACAATACTTTATTCACACTAAAAAATCACATATCATAATTTAAATATGTGATCTTATATTTTACTTCCTCTTTTTCATTTTTAAAAATCAATATGTTCTAAGTATTTCAATTGTACAAATCGTCCACCTAATACTCTGTTATGGTGATTTATAATTTCATATGCTTTTAGATCTTCTGAATCAAAGGTAGAATGTGCATCCTTTACTAAAGTATTTTTATACCCCATACTAAAA
Source organism: Tepidibacter sp. Z1-5 (assembly GCF_037844525.1). NCBI lineage: Bacteria > Bacillati > Bacillota > Clostridia > Peptostreptococcales > Peptostreptococcaceae > Tepidibacter > Tepidibacter sp. Z1-5. The sequence continues at coordinate 5,620 of NZ_JBBMMD010000015.1, forward strand.
GCTCTTCGGCAAGTTGTATCTAAACAAAATTCTGTTTGCATTCCTACTATAACTAATTCATCTATGCCTTCTTTTTGTAAAGTTTCATGAAGACTAGTTTGATGAAATGAATCCCATGTGTGCTTTTCTATTACTGATTCTCCTTCTATAGGAGCAATCTTAGGATGAATCTCCCATGTTTTTGTTCCCTTCTTATATTCTCCTCCATCTTCTGTGTGTTGTATAAATATTACAGGCGTTTTTGTTTCCCTTGCCTTTTCCAATAATGTATAAATATTATTTAGTACTCTTTCCTCTTCATGCAGTTTATTATTTTCATCACAGAACATTGCAAATTGTACATCAACTATTAAAAGTGCCGTTTTTTTATTCATTACACTCTCCTCCTGTTTCTTAAATAATTATATTTTTATAATACAGTATGTGGTATGATTTGTATAACAAATAATATAGTTAATAACAATCGATAATATCAATAATAAACGAGGTGTTTTCTTTGAATTATGACTACTATAAAACCTTTATTGCTTTAGCCCAAACAAAAAATTTTTCAACAACAGCAAAAAAACTAAATATTACTCAATCAACTGTGTCTAATAGAATTAAAGAACTTGAAAAATATATAGGGTCTTCACTTTTATATAGGACCAATAAGACTGTGGGATTAACTATAGCTGGAGAAGAATTTCTTCCTTACTGTAAAAGAATGATTCTGATTGAAGAGGAAGGAATAGCAGTTCTAAACAATTTGAAGTATAAAAACTCAATAAAATTAGGATCTGTACACTCCGCCTATGAGGGTCATATTAAAAAGATTTTAAAGGATTTTTTGAAAAAACATGATGATATATCTATAAAGGTATTAATAAACCATAGTGATAAACTATTAGAATTTTTAATAGATGAAATCATAGACATTGCCATTGTATCTTATGTGCCTACATCTAATAAGTACATACCCATACATACTTTGTATGATGACATTATCTTAGTTGCAAAAAATACATGTGATTTTAAGGATGAAATCCACGCTCATGAATTAAAAGCCTTGAAGTTAATCTATGCAGATTTAAGTCAATCCTTTGAAGAATGGCTGAAACAACTAACTGGAGGACAAATGAATTATCAAATGTATATCGATCAAATCAACGAAGTCTTTGATTTTGTCCACGAAGGCTTTGGATATGCTTTTGTTCTAAGCTCCATGGCTGAAAAGTATTTTGAAATGGGTACTCTTAAAAAAGTAAGAATCAATAATGTAGCTCCTTATTCCTCTAAAAATTTCATTGTAATTAACAAACATAAAACTAATAATAAAAGTATAAACGTTTTCTTAAATACTTCATATAATACAGATTTATCAGTTAAAAAGAATAATTTCTGATTCATAGTGCTTCCATTTAAATAGATTTTGTGACATATTTTTTTCTCCAATTCATGGTTTTTGAAATCATTATATCACTACTCTACTTTTTGCACCAGAACCAAAAAAATAACTCCTATAAAAGGACACACCATGTATTAGAGGTGTGTCCTTTATGAATCTTAAATCTATATCAATGATTCTATTTCATCTAAGTGACTTTTTTTATCTTCATTACTCAAGTAAGATAAATTTGGTATTTCCTCTAAAACATATTTAATAAGTCCCATGTGTTCTACAGCCTAGGTGTAATAGATTTATATTTTCTTCCCCTTCATGTAATCCATTTAGAGATGGGTCTTCCATGATTTGTTTTAACTTAGAGAGGATGTTGTTGTAGCTGGGTATCCCCAAGTTTATTTGGACTTCACCTTTATTTAATATTATCTACCACATCCTTATATCTTTCTTGAAGTTGTGCTAGTTCTGTTTCATAGCACTTCTTACGTATTGCATGTACGCACTCTTTCTCATTAGCATTGAAGTAGAGTATAAGTTTCTTTAAACTCTTAGCATCATCTAAAGCATTGTGTTTAGTTCCTTCTTCTTTTAGGGAGAATAATTCAAGTAAATCAGATAATGCTAGATTCCTGCGTATATTGGTTAATGTGGCAATATGCTGTTGGAAGTCCTTAACTTTAAACATATAAGGTGTCCCATGTTTTCTACAACAGTGACGCAAAGCTTTATCATCATAATTACCCCATGTGTACAGGTCACCTATAAGTGCACCTTCACCAATTAACTCATAGTATATTTTAGGGAACATAGGTGCATTCCACATCTCCTCTTCAGGTAGGTTTAATAGTTCTTTCATAAAGGTCGGAACTTCCTTCTTCTTCTTGAATGGTCTCACTAGGGTGTAGTATTCACTTTCCCCTTCTAAGTCTACTAACCCTACACTAACAATATCTGGATCATCCCTGTCATCTTTAGTTTTAGTACACCACATCTCTAAATCTAATGCATAGCCCTTATTCATAATCTGACATCTCCTTGGTTTATATTACCCCATTTAAGCTTGTAACCCAAGGTGTTTAAAACTCAATGAATCCTACATCAGATTACCTTAGGATGATATAGGCTTGAAGAATCTTAAACATGGTTAATTACACCACTTCTGTGAATACCAAGTGATAATCTATCTCATTTTAAATTTTCTTCATCTGTTCCATGTATGAATTCGTAATGCTCATTTAATCACCTTTTTCCTTTTATTTTTTATTAGTATATTCGTTTTTTGGGGTGGAATTCGTAGTTTTTAGTTAAGTTGTTTTTTCTTAAGCATTCTAGTAAATTAATTATTTGTTTTTTGAAGTTTCATATTATTACTTTTGAATATTTGCTTATTCATGTTCTATACATTTAAAAGTATTAATATCCTCTTTTAATTAGCAGATAATTATTTTTAAAGTATAAAAAGCATTCTTGTTGGGGTGTCCCCCATTTTTGGTACAAGCATAACTTGTCTATTCTTTACATATTATTCCAATTGAATATATTGAGCTACTTTATAGCAGAAACCTAATACACTCTTCTATTGTATATTTATCTCCTTTAGAATTTTAAAAAATAAAACCGCTCAAATAGACTATTTATTGTGTCTACTTAATCAGGTTCAGTCCATATTCTAAAACAGCATTTGTTTTAAGTTCTTCTGAATAGTTTTTCCAAATCTTAGATTCTTTTAATCCAAGAACACCATATTTTTTATATAAATATATCCAATGTCTCAAAGTCGCATCCACAACTCCGTATCTATGAGATATATCCGACGTAGATAAAGCTCCACTATTATATTCTTGAATAATATTATATTTTTCATTAGCTGAATACCTTGACCTTTTAGACATAAAAAATACTCCCCTTTATGGAGGGACGCCGAGATACGTGTAAAAAACGGTAACTTCATGGTAAAAAGTTACATAGTTATCGGTTTTATTATTTTCAAATGCAAATTCTATTTAGAATAAACCCTTTAATGATACACAGTCAAAAAAGCCGCTAATTATAACGACTTTACATACTTCTCTACTATTGTATAACAAGTTGGTTATATAAATAATGTTCTCTTCTGCGGAGATTATAATGCTTTATTATATGCTGCTTTACCTAGTGAATTTTTGTTAACTTGCATTTTATTAAATATACTTCATCATTCTTTTTTATGTCATCTTGAATTAATTTCTTTTCCTGATTAATTGGAATACCGAATGAAGCATTTTTGCCATTTGCAGATGCTAAAAGCAATATCTCATTATTTTGTGAAATTTTCATTTCTTTTAAGGCAGTTATTACTCCTTTAAACTTAAAACTTTCATTTTTATATCCGCTTATTATGATAAAATTGTTATGATTATCTCCACTTAAAATACAGTTTAATGCATTTGAATATTTCGGTATATTTAACAAAATATATCCATCGGAGCTTTTCTGACCTATTACAAAAGTTTGAGGTTGTTCTAAAATTTCCAGTTTATTATCAAGTTGTCCATTTTTATAATACTCTGACCAACATTCAAATTGATACGTTGAACTAGGTTCTAAATTATTAATCTTAAAAATATAACTATGGTCTACTCCTTCTGATTTTAGTAAAAGATTTTCTCTATCTGTATATGTAAGTTGCTCAATTGAAGTTACATTTTCTTTATTTTTCTCATATCCATATGTAAAAATAATTAATATAAATAGGATAAAAATTATTGGCTTTTTTTTCATTTCATCACTCCCTTTAATATCCTAACTAATACAACTATATATTACTATTTGTTTTAATTTTACCTTACGACGTAATAAAAAGAAATGTTATCATGCTCATATATAGTCAATCAATTATGTCATGAAAAAAATTTACATATCATATTTTTAGCAATAGAAATGTATAAAAATAATTACTAAGCTGTAACTCAATAAAGCATTTCTTTTCTTGTTCCTATTCAAAGATCAGAACTTTGTCTAAAATGATTTAGATATGTATCAATTGTACGTATTTTACCTTATCATCTATAGCTGTAATAATTTTATCCATATCGTTAGTGTTTAACCTTTATATTTTTGTATGTAATTTTATATGTGAAAAGAGAATGTTTTAACATCCTCTTTCATACTAATACACAGGTAATTATTTTTAATGTACAACGCATTCTTACTGAGGTGTGCCCCATTAGTAGTACAAGCATGACTTGTCCATTTTTTCTAATAAATTTATACTCAAATCTATTTTCTATATTTCACCACAAACAAAAGTCATGGCAAAATTCATAGAATAATTCAGTAAATATGGGTAAATGCGAAGTAAGGTTAAAAGATCACACATGATAAAATATCTAATTCCAGACCCATTTCTCTAACCTCAACATCCCACTTCTTAAATCAACCTATGGATTTAAGTAAAAATATAAAACCCAATACAAACCAAAAAATATTATCAACTAATCTAGGGTATCTATCTTTCAATAACTTTCTTGATCCAATCCACCCAATAGATAAAAGTATCAAGCCAATTATCCCTGGAAAATACCATCCTGTGTTTACATTAGAATATATAGGGATTCGTAAGCTTGTTAGAATATACTTTCCTAAAACAAACCCATTAGGAAATTCAAAATTGAACATTATTGAAAATGTGATTAGTAGTAATAAAAATATGGATAGTATTTTTATTTTCATAGAGAGCCTCCTTTATATGATATTAGAAGGTGACTGTTTGAAAGTCTAATTACCAATATTAGAAATAAATTTATTACATTTAAACGAAATAAGCGGAATTGAATTAATATTTTTTATATCATTTATTTTTTTTATCCATTCATTTATGTATACTTCTTTATTTACTTTAAACCAAACTTCAAATTCTTCACAACATGGTTCTTCACCCTCTAATATATATACATAATTATTATGTTCAAAAATATATATGTGCCATCCTTGCTCTAAATCATCAAAGGCTCCATTGATTGGACCTAAAGGTATATTTTCTATATTCATATTTATCAAATCTTTATCTACATGATCCCACCATGGAAAACTAGCTAAGATTTCATTTTGGGTATTTATAAAATATAAATGATTACCTAAATATTCACCGTTATATTTTATTTTGATTTTAAAATCATCTATCAAAGGAAATTCATCTAGATCTAAACATGTAAAACTCCATATTGTATTTCCTTCTTTATCTTTTTTAAAAGCTAATTTTTTACTATTTTTTCTATACTTCATATTTCACTCCTAAGTAAGTTATTGGTAGATATTTTTCATATAAATTAAAACCGTTTACTTATTTATAGTATATTTGATGTCTCTAACTTTCTAAATCCATCTACTATAGATAATAGGAATCTTTATTATAAAGTAGTGCTTAGCAATACAAATTGCTTTAATCTCTCTGTATTTGTTTTAAACTTCTTTTTGATTCCCATTGAAGTTGTTTAACCTTCGAATTAGAATATTCTCTTAATATTTCTATTGATTTCTCATTCGGAAACGCCTGTAAAGCTCTAAGTAACTTCCACATCATTAAGTCATCATTTTTATACTCAACAAATAATTCAATAATATCATTAAAACAATCATAATTACTGTTATAATAAGATATAAAACCTATAGCATCAATTGCTTCAATTATTTGTTCATATTCTCCATTATGTAAACATTTTTTTAACTGCTTAAGTGCAGGCACACCTATTTTACATATAGTTCTAGCAACTATATCTCTAGGTAGTGGGTAATTATTTTTATTAAATGGTTTATCTGGAAGTACTTTGTGTTGATTTGTTCCAATTTTACCTAAATATTTTACTAATAGTTGACTAGCTTTTTCACCAAATAAACTTATGGATTCTGTAATAGCAATTTTTGTATATAACTTTTTTTCTATTGCTAGAGATTCAATAAGAGAAGTCATAGTTTCTTTGTCTTTATAATTTCCCAACAATCTTGCAGCTACAGTCCTTTCTACAGGAACTTTAGATTTCAATAATTGAATCAACTCTTTTTTCGTACACTTCTTATAAATTAATAAATCTGTTTCCTCTATGTATCCCCTATTTCTAAGTTGTGTTAGATTACTTTTTATTGTATTCACCTTCTTATATTATAAAATCTCATAAACAAATTATTGTACATAACTACGGTATTCTCAGCACTCATAAATTAAGTACTCAGTAATTCAACTTCCCATTGTAGACATTATGTAATATATTAAAAATAAATATATATCTATATTTTACCATAATATAAATCAATCTTTTTCATTTATATGTAATTTTTTAGATATATGGAATAGAAACAGTAGCTTCAAGTATTACTACTTTGCTAATAAAAGATATTTGCATCTCTACTAATTTTATTATTAATAATCTATATATTTTAATATACAAAGAAGGTGACCCAAGTCGCCTTCCTTAACAAACAGGTAGTTATTTTTCATATCTACAGTGTATTCTTGTTGGGGTGTCCCCCATTAGTGGTACAAGCATGACTTGTCCTTTTTTTGTACAATCCTCATAGTTTAATATTACTTAAACCTAATTTTACTATAGGAATTTAATATTAAGTCATCTAATTTTGGATAGGCTATACTTTGGATAGGCTATACTTAATTAGACAATAAATACTCGGACATGATAATATTAATTAAATAAAATCGGAGGAGATATCATGTCTAATAAATCAAAACGATATACAGATGAATTTAAGCAACAAATAGTAAAATTAGCTAACAACGGTAAATCCGTGAAGGAAATAGCTAAAGAATATAATATAGCGAGATCAACGGTAAATAAATGGGTTTCTGATTATAATAATACAAAATCTTTTAAAGCTAAGGATAATAGAAGCGATGAAGAAAATGAACTTATAAAACTCAGAAAAGAGATTAAGCGACTAGAGATGGAAAATGATATTTTAAAGCAAGCGGCGCTGATAATGGGACGAAAATAGCTATTATTAAAGCAAATAAAGATAAGTACAGTATCAGCGCAATGTGTAATCTATTAAATATATCTAGAAGTCTTGTTTATTATATTTCTGTGGAAAAATTATACGATAGTAAATTAGACAATGAGATTATAACTATTTTTAAGAAAAGTAGAAATAACTATGGTACAAGAAAAATTAAAAAAGAATTGAATAAAAAGGGATATAAAGTGTCTAGAAGAAGAATCGGGCGTATCATGAGAAAATATGGACTCGTCTCTAGTTATACAGTTAAACAATACAAAGTATATACACCTAAATGTAACGAAGAAAAAATTGAGAATATAGTTGATAGGGAATTTAATAGAGAAAAGTTCTTAGAGGTTGTGGTAAGTGATTTGACCTATGTAAATGTCAAAGGAAAGTGGAACTATATATGTATATTATTAGATTTATATAACCGTGAAATCATCGGGTATGCTGCGGGTAAGAACAAAGATGCTCAACTTGTATGTAGAGCATTTTCCAAGATTAAAAGACCCCTTAATGAGATTGAAATACTACATACTGATAGGGGAAATGAATTTAAGAATAGAGCTATAGATGAACTGTTAACAACTTTTAAAATAAGGCGTTCCCTAAGCAAAAAAGGGTGTCCTTATGATAATGCCGTAGCGGAGGCTACTTTTAAGGTTATAAAAACAGAGTTTGCTTTTAATAAAATATTTGAAATTTTGAACAGCTAGAATATGAATTGTTTGATTATGTAAATTGGTATAACAACTACAGAATACACGGCTCATTAGATTACCTTAGCCCTGTAGAATATGATTATTAATGTCCGACAAAAAAGTGTCCTAAAAAGTGTTGACAATCCATATTTGATTGTTGTAATTTTTCATAAAACAATTTTTTTCTTCTGTCATCACTATATCTTTTCTTAGTTTTATACAAAGATAATATCTGAAATAAGCAAATTTAATGTAATATGTATCAATATCATTCCAAGGAATCTCCTTCTCATAAGAATATAGTTTAATTCCCTTCTTTTGTAAATCAAAAACAATTAAAGACTTTTTAATCCAATCAAATTTAATTGGATTTTTATAAAAAAATATAAAATATACTGTACCTAAAATAAAGATTGTTGCAATAATTCCTAAACATATCCAGCTAATAACTAAAGTACTCAATATAATATATAAAACTAATTTCCTATTGTAAACTATTTTAATATCCTCCATAATTTATCTCCCTCTTTTTGTTCTTATTTTATTTTGAAATCAAAATTCCACGTACTACCATTTTCGACGGGACCCTCTAACGGATTGTTTAACCTTATTTAATTTAATAAACATATAGTCATTTTCGAAAATGTAAAGAGTGTTCTCCTTTAAGTATTCTTCCTTAATGGTACTTTAATAAAAAAGCTATTTTAAAATGGTGTGTGCCCCATTAGTTGTACAAGCACGACTTGTCCATTTTTTCTAATAAATAAAAGCCATATAATTCTAAGCATTTTCATCCCAAAATCACATGACTTTTAGTGCAACTTTATTATTTTTGTTACGATTTTATTTTGTTAGCTCAACTATTCATTATTAAATTTCAATATAGATACTTTGTAATATTTTTCATCATCTGGTCTAAGTATTGATACTTCTTTCCACTTATCATTTTCTTTTATATATTCATGTAATAAAACATCGTCTCCATTTGTCAACCGTATAAAATCAAATTTATATTCGTTATCTTGATTACTTGCATATACTTGTATATAATTATTTTCTATATCTGTATTATCAATTTTCAAATCCATACCATACCAGTTATTATATATAACACCTATAATCGAATCATAATCATAATTCCACCCATGGAAAGGATGACATAAATAAATTTCTGGTAAATAATCAACTGATTTTATTTTCCATCCATCTTTCTTATTATATTCAGTTGTCACTATACCATAGTAGTATTCAAAATAATTAGGCTGTGTGCCGTATGTTTCCCCTTTTTTATATGGATGACCTTTTAATGCTTCTACCTCTGTAAAATAATACTTAATACTATCAGGAGTATTAGTAGGCTCATAAGCAGGTTCAAGATGTAATAAATTCATAGCCCCTGTTCCTTTAAAAGAATCTTTAAATTCTTCTAATGTAATATTGTCTTTAATATCATCACTAAGTAACCTATATGCATAGGGATATGGTGAATCCATCCATGCGATTGTACCGCATCCTCCCTCATACCCCATCATATTTGCAGCACTTTTAAGAATAGCATAATATCCATGAATAACATCTTCTGGAGTTTGATATATTGTTGGAAATCCTTCAGCAACATATGGTGGAACTTCACCTTTATCCTTTGGTCTTCTAAAATTATATTTTAACTTTACTGATGATAGTTTAGACGGTCTTTGAAATCGTTCGTCTAATTCATAAGATTTATTACTGTTAAATTCATACAAATCATCCTCATATTTACTCTCTTTTTCACTATGTATAAATGCACCAATAATAATTTGACTCTCATTAAAATAAGTTGATTTTAAAATAATTATTGTAACAAGTATTATGGTTACTAATAAAACCCCTAGTAACTTTTTTCTAAAATTTGTTATATGAATAAACATCTTACTACCTCCCTTTTTAAAGATTATGATAGGTAGTAAATTAACAGACTTTACATTTATATAGCTAAAATTGTTATTCTTCTAAATAAAAGATATGATTTGGAGTTATGTTAGTATTTTTATGTAACTAACACATTCTACGTACATTGTATGTAGAAACATATCTTAAAAAAACAACTTTATTTATAATTGACTATAAAAGGGCTGATAAAAATTTTGATAAAAAATTTAATAGACACTAATAAAGGAGTAAATGCATACCCCTAATAGGGGGGGATTTTTTGAATATAGAACTAATACTATGTGGTGTTTTTTGGATTATAACTTACGTGTTAATAATAGCTAAAAGTCTTAAAGATAGAACATATGGCATTCCATTTTTTGCTATTTCTCTTAACTTAGCTTGGGAATTTACCTTTTGTTTTATATATCCACCTGAAAGCTTTTTAATAGCTCGTATTATATTTTTAATATGGTTAATTCTTGATTTGATCATACTATGTATTTTTTTTAAATATGGATATAAGGAATTTAAATGTAAAAAACTTTTAAAAAATTATCGTAGCTTGTGGAACTTGTGTTTATTTTAAAACTACTCCTAAAAACAGTTATTCATTTATGTCAATACAAATGTTTGAATTAACAGGTTATTATTCGGGTTTTAGTCCAAAAAAGGTGTAAATCAAGTTTAAAATAAAAGCCATGGCTCTAAATTAAAGGTACCCATTGGCATCTACAATTACCATCCCTTCATAGGCTTTTTCTATGAATTCATCTGACACTTCAATTCATCATATGAGCACTCCATGCCAACACCTCCCATTTAGTCATCTCCTCTCTTAATAATATTATATTATGTAAAAAATTCGAGGGTGTATCCAAAAAGATACACCCTCGTGGGTAAAGTTATTTTCATAACGATACAGCAATATTTAATATGGTGCCTTACTTATCTCTCTTAACAATAACTGCTTCACCCATACCGCCACCTATACAAAGAGTAGCTAAACCATGAGTTGCATCTTGACGCTTCATCTCATGAAGAAGTGTTACAAAAATTCTCGCTCCACTTGCTCCAATTGGATGACCAATCGCAATAGCACCACCATTTACATTTACTTTATTCATATCTAAGCCTAAATCTCTTACAACAGCAATAGCTTGTGCTGCGAAAGCTTCATTTGCTTCAATTACATCTAAATCTTCTACTTTAAGGTTAGCCTTAGCAAGTGCCTTCTTAGTTGCAGGAACTGGACCATAACCCATAATTGACGGATCTACACCAGCAGACGCATGAGATACGATTGTAGCTAATGGTGTAATGCCTAGTTCTTCTGCTTTTTCTTTTGACATAACTACAATAGCAGCAGCACCATCATTAATTCCTGACGATGAACCTGCAGTTACTACTCCATCCTTCTTAAACGCAGGACGTAATTTTGCAAATCCTTCTACAGTCGCGTTATCTCTAATATACTCATCTGTATCAAATACTACTGGGTCACCTTTTCTTTGTGGAATCATAACAGGAACAATTTCTTCCTTAAATTTACCTGCATCTCTAGCGGCAGCAGCTCTTTGTTGACTTACTGCAGAAAACGAATCAAGTTCTTCCCTTGTAATTGACCATTGCTCTGCAATATTTTCAGCTGTAATACCCATATGGTAATCATTAAATGCATCCCAAAGCCCGTCTTTAACCATTACGTCATACATTGAGCCGTCGCCCATACGTTGACCCCAACGAGCACTCTTTATCGCATACGGTGCCATACTCATATTCTCTGTACCACCTGCAACAACAATATCTGCATCGCCTGCGATAATCGCTTGGCAAGCCATAGACACTGTCTTAAGACCAGAACCACAAATCATATTTACTGTTACTGCTGGTACCTCTTTAGGAATGCCAGCCTTCATAGCCGATTGACGAGCAACACCTTGTCCGTAGCTTGCTTGAAGTACACAACCAAATAATACTTCATCAACTAACGCTGGTTCTACTTTTGCTCTTTCTAGAGCTTCTTTAATAACAGTAGCACCCAAATCCATTGGTGTTACATTCTTTAAACTTCCGTTAAATGAACCTACAGCAGTTCTCACTGCACTTGCAATTACTATTTCTTTCATAATTCTTTCCTCCATCCTATTTTTCCTTGTTACATTTAAATCATTTCAATTAATGAATCTGAAACAATTAATTTAGCTTCTGTTGCTTCTTGAATTTGTTCCAATGTGAACTCTGGGTTATATTCTGTAAGTAAAAGCCCTTTATCAGTTACTTCCATAACACCCATCTCTGTCACAATTTTGCTAACTTTACTACGACCTGTAAGAGGTAGATTACATTCTTTCATAACCTTATGATTACCTTTTCCTTCAACTATAGAACCATGGTATTATAAATTAAAACTATTAAATCTATAGCTTCTTGTGTAGCTTTAATAAGTCTATAAGCATTCTATCACGGAATTTAGTAAGATCTTCATTGTTCTGTCCAAACTCAGGCTCTCTGTTTGCCATTTCTTCTACAACACCTTCGTGAGCTATGTCTGCCCATTCCTCTGGCACTTTAGTCCAACTAGCCATATCATTTAACCATAACTCAACCGAAGGACCAATGTGTTTCATTATACCTTTAATACCATGAGGTCCTCCACCTAACTGAAATATTAGATTCGGTCCCATAGTACCATAACGTAATCCAGGTCCAAAACATACAGCCTTATCAATATCTTCGACAGTACATACACCTCTCATTACTAACTCTATTACTTCACGATATAGAGCTACCTGTAATCTGTTAGAGATAAAACCTAAAGCTTCCTTCTGTAAAGTAATAGGTTCCTTTCCAAGAAGTTTAAAGAAATCAGATGCAGTCTTTACTGCTTCCTCACTACTTTTCTCACCCTTTGATAATTCCACTAGCGGAATAAGATGAGGTGGATTATAAGGATGTGCACCTATACATCTTTCAGGATGCTTAGCATTTTTGGCTATCTCTGTAATTAACAAACCTGATGTACTACTTGCATATATTGTTTCTGGGCTAGTATATTTCTCTAATTCATCTAAAATTGCATGCTTTATCTCATATCTCTCTGGACCAGACTCCTGAATAAATTGCACATCACTTACAGCTTCTTTCATACTAGTGGTATAATTTACTAAGCTTTTTGCCTTTTCAACCTCTTCAGCTGTTAATATTTTTTCTTCAAAAAGAAATTTCAAATTATTATCAATATTTGATTTAGCTAACTCTAGTTGTTCCTGTTTAATATCGTATACATTGACAGGATAGCCTTTCATTATAAAGTTCGTAGCCCAACTAGCTCCAATAACACCAGACCCAATACAAGCAATCTTTTTGATTTCTGTAGCTTTCATTTAATAACACTCCTTAAAATTTATTTTTCAAGTTCAAATGCACCTGAAAACAAAAAATTTTAATATCTTCCCCCCCTTAAACATTAATATAGTTTAAGGGGGGGAATTTGAATCTCATGTTTCATTTAAATCATTTCAATTAATGAATCTGAAACAATTAATTTAGCTTCTGTTGCTTCTTGAATTTGTTCCAATGTGAACTCTGGGTTATATTCTGTAAGTAAAAGCCCTTTATCAGTTACTTCCATAACACCCATCTCTGTCACAATTTTGCTAACTTTACCACGACCTGTAAGAGGTAGATTACATTCTTTCATAATCTTATGATTACCTTTTGCAGTATGCTGCATCGCAACAATAACTTTCTTTGCTCCACCAACTAGGTCCATAGCTCCACCCATTCCTGGAACTAATTTTCCCGGAATCATCCAGTTAGCTAAGTTTCCTTTTTCGTCTACTTGTAAAGCACCTAGTACTGTTGCATCCAGATGACCACCACGAATAATAGAAAATGACATCGCACTGTCAAAGAACATTCCACCTGGTTTAATAGTTACAGGCTGTCCGCCAGCATTAACTAGGTCTTTTTCAACTAAATGTTCTTCTGGAGCTGGGCCTAAGCCTACAAAACCATTTTCTGATTGTAAAAGAATTTCAATGTCGTCACTTACGTAATTTGCTACCATCGTCGGTAGTCCGATTCCAAGATTTACTACGTCACCATCTTTAAATTCTTTTGCAACACGCTTTGCTATAATCTCTTTTGGATTCATTCTTATGCCCCCTCTACAATATGATCTACAAATAATCCAGGTGTCGCAATCATATGAGGATCAAGTTCACCTGATTTAACTACTTTTTCTGCTTCAACAATAACTACATCCGCTGCTGATGCCATAAGTGGATTAAAGTTTCTAGTTGATTGGTTATAAAAAATATTACCTTTTTCGTCAACTATAGAACCGTGGATTAATGCGATATCTGCTTTAATACCTTTTGCTAGGATATAACGTTTTCCATCGACTTCGATAACCTCATTATTATCTTCAACAGGTGTTCCTATTCCAATAGGTGTTAATACTCCACCAAGACCAGCTCCACCAGCTCTAATTTGCTCAGCTAAAGTTCCTTGTGGCACAAGTTCTACTTCGATAAGACCTTCATTCATTTGACGACCAGTTTCTCTGTTAGTTCCGATATGAGAAGTAATTACTTTTTTAACTTGATTATTAACTATTAATTTACCAATACCTTTGTCAATAAAACTTGTATCGTTACATATAATAGTTAAATCTTTCTTGCCGCTTTCTAATAAGCCTTCTATGATAGCATGTGGACTTCCTACTGCCATAAAACCACCAATCATTAATGTCATACCGTCATCAATCATGTTAATGGCATCTTGAAGTTCTAATCTTTTCTTCATATTAATACTTCCTCCTATACATATGATTCTTCTACTGTGATTATATATAGCATTTTACATTTTATGGATAACATTTTAAAAACAATCCAGCTCGTGTATCATTTTTGATACTCCGGCTGTATTTTAGCTATATTTGTTAGATATCAACTGCATTTTTGCATCTTATTTGATACATAATTTTCTTTTTAATATAATTCTATTTTTGTAGTTATTTTGATACATTTATAGTGTTTTTACTCTACAAACAGATAAAATTTATAGCTCCCATGATTTCCTCACCACCTATCGAACTAAAAGGAGCTAAGGTAAATGGATTTCAAGCTGCAGACCTAATTAGACTTTGGGGTGTGATTGTGGATTTACACCCTTTTAAAAAGAGCTGCTGAAAGCTGATTTCGAAAGAAAGCAGTTTTAGAAGCTCTTTTTAAAAGGGTATAAATGATATAATTACTACCCTTTTAATTGGATGGCTATTTTTTTGCTGCTTGACCTTGATCTGCTTTTGCTAGTATCTTGACGATTCCAATGATGCCTCCGATCAGCAATAAACCTCCAAAAACCATAATCAAGCCCCATTCTACAACATGATCAGTTATTTCCGTGATATTCATAAGGCACAGGGTACCATAGGCAAAGGTAATAGAATTCAATGCCGTGTGTGCTATCGGCTTTGTTGCCATAATAAAGAATAGAACCATTGCCAAATACATATTAAACGCTATTTGAGGGCCAAAAATCGGCGCCAATATTCCGAGAACAATCGGTATAGAATACCCCAATACAAGACCTGATGCTGCACCAATGAATATTTCTTTCAATCTTTTTGTGTCAAGCTCATATGCAAAGAAAAAAACAGAGATAAAGAATGCGGGCCATGCATCATGAATGTGCAGTTGTTCAAAAATGACATTGCATATTACAAGCCACGTTACAATCAATGTGGTTAATTTCAGATGTGCCTTCGTGATTTTTGCATTACTTTTCAAGTTATTCATCCTCCTTTAAAATTCACTATTGACTTATTAGAATTATTAAAGCTTTTTACACACTCAATATTTTTTGATTCTCTCATCTTTCTTCATCAGACGCACAGATTATTACAATATATTTTCGCGTAGCATTCAACCTATACTGCAACCATTTGGCATTATGAGTACAACATATTGAGACGTATAGTTCGCTAAGCAATATAACATCAATGGAATATGCCCATTCCCTAGTCTTGTCTGACTAACTTTTATTATGGTCTTATGACTAGGGAATGGGCATTACTTCCAACTTTCTTGAGAACTTAAGTTGCGCATTGCTAAATCTTCATACCTCATTCCCGAAAGAATAATCATTACGCAACCAACATATTTTCGTTATCTCTGAGCACTATATATCCTTGCCATAATTTCCTTGATTGTTCTAAGGTCAATCGGTATAGGACATCTAGAAACATTAGGGTCTGCCAGTATCATACCAGAAATTGAAACTGCCTCTTCTTCAGATTTACAGAATTTTGAAAGTGGTGGAATTCCAACCTTAGCCATTAGCTCCAGCACTGCATCTGCGACCTTTTTACCGATTTCTGCATTATCTTCACTTCCCTTAAAAGTTAAACCCATTGCTTCTCCAATCAACTTAACTTCACGCGGCAGGAATTCAGCTGTCCAACGTAATGTCTCTGGAGACGCCATAGCACATCCAATACCATGAGGTATGTGATACTTTACACCCAATACATGAGCGATTCCATGTCCTATATGCGTTGAGCTGCTATTAAAGGCTATTCCTGCTAGGTTACTAGCTGCTGCCAAGTTTTCTCTTGCTTCGATGTCACTTCCAGTTGCTACAGCTATTGGCAGGTATTTCACCACACGACGGATAGAATCCAGCGCCAGAGCTTCTGAATAAGGATTACGCATTCCTGCTGTAACAGCCTCAATGCTGTGTGCAAAAATATCCATACCAGTATTAGCCGTAACACTAGGTGGTGCAGTTAAAGTTAGTTCAGGATCCACAATTGCTACAGTTGCCGGATGAATCAGAACATTTTTTTCATTGTTTTTTGTATCCGTTATTATCGAATACATCGTACTTTCACTACCAGTACCGGCTGTTGTCGGTATACACACTAGTGGGAATCCCTGTTTCTGGTTCTCTGGTGGTACAAAATAGTAATCCGCTGGAGTTCCAGGATTATTTATTAGAATATTAGCTCCCTTAGCCGCATCCATTACACTACCGCCACCGATTGCCACTAAGCCATCTACCATAAGCTCTCTTGCTTGTTTTGCAATTTCAACTATTGTGTAGTCTGGTGGGTCAGGTAGACACTGGTTGTATTGACTTACTTTGATATTTGCTTGTTCAAGTTTAGTCTTACAATCCGCATACCATGACTGACTAGAAACAAAATTATCAGTAACAAACATTACATGTTTGCATCCAAGCCCTCCTAAGACATTGCTTAACTGTGAAATAGCACCTGAACCAAATTGAACGGGACAAGCAATACTATAGTTCATTATATTCACTCTTAATACCCTCCTTATTTACGCAGTTTATTATTTCTATTTTAATAGTCTCTTTGAAGTCTGTATATATTAGTCTTCAAATCTGCTTAGATTTTCTTCAAATGATAACATACCATCTTCTTTTTCATGCTCATGTACCATTTTAACGATTAAATCATGCGTAGGTGTTGCTACATTGTGCTTACGTCCCATTAATGTAACGTATCCATTAATGTATTCAACCTCTGTCATCTTATTCTTTTCTAAATCCTGAAGCATACTAGCTTTAGCTGGACGCATGTTTGCATAACCTTGGCTAAAGAATTTAATCATTCTTGTCTGCAGGTCACCTTCTGAACTAGCTATTATCTCTTCCAGGAAGTCCTCAAAAGAAGCGCCACTAGCTTTACATACATTTACAACTTCCTCAGCAAGACGTCCGATTTGCTTCATTCCTTTTTCATTGTCTAGAATTCTACCAAATTCACAACATAGTGCAGCAGACATTCCACTCATACAAGAGTTGTATAATACTTTGTTCCATCTAGATTTTTCAAGCTCAGTTGTGATTACAGTAGTACCCATCTTTTCCAGTATCTCTGCTATCATCTTAACTCTGTCATCAACTTTACCGTTGATTCTACCAATTTCAAATAGTATTTCTTTCTTCTCTAATGGCTCTGTTACTTCAGATACTCCTGGCTCGATGAATGTTGCTCCCCAAAGAAGTGTTCCACCAACTGTTCTTTCTTCACCGAAGAAATTAGCTACATATGGTTCTGGGAAACCATTTTGAAGAGTAAGGATTGTTGAATTCTCGTCCACATGCTTGCTAATCTGCTCGAAAGCTTGTTGATTGGCAGTCTGCTTAGTTAAAAGAATAATTAGATCATAAATTCCTTCCATTTGAGAAGGTAAAAGTGCATTAACTGGTTGAGTAAAATTCTCAGAGCCTATCAGCTTAGCTCCTTTTGCGTTCATTTCATTGACATGATCTTCATAAATATCAATCATGTCCATTTTTACGCCTTCTCTATTAAGGATAGCCCCCATAACAGTTCCCATTGCACCGCATCCAAACATTGCTGTTCTCATAATTTTTCCCTCCATTTATTTAATATAATTTAATTTAATATTTTTTAACTATACGTTGATTATATATATCATTAACAGTTTCTGATTTCATGTGCACGCCACCAATACAACCTTTAATCTTAATCTCGCTTAGAGTTTGAATTTTATGATGGTGTGCTGGAGACTCCTCCCAACTCAGCGAGTTGATTTTAAAGTCTGAATATCCAGGAGTGATTTCCATACCATTCATTGGTTTAACTTCATAATCACTTGGAATATCAAATTCTGTTGGTGTAAAAGCAATGTAATCCACGTCAGCACCAAAGTAAGGAGCAGCAGAGTTTGTCATGTGTTTATAGTGGAACATTCCCTCGCTCTTCGACTTCATAACAGCATCGAATACAACAGGATTTTGTGGAAGTTTATTTGAATCAAAAGTCAACTCAAGAAATTTATTACCATATTCAGAAGCTGTAATTGTCACTTTTGATCCATCAACCACAGGGTCACTAATTTCGCAGAACACTTTAGCAAATCCTAACTGTTCTCTGCCTGTTATAATAGGATCCACATGATTTTCCCAAATAGCACCCATATATTGCCCATACATAGGACCTTCATCAGATCTTAAGCACACTGGGAAATTAACAATTATCAGTGCATACTGTTTTTTACCTAACCATGGAATTTCTGTCAAATAATCAACACCGACAATCATAAATGGAGCTATCAAAGACATACCTTCTGGAAGTAACGCTTCTACCTGTTCTGGATCTTCCAATGCCGCAACCGTTATATAGCGGTTTGACTTTATAGGTCCATCTCCTAGAAATCGTTTTCCATCTCCTCTTCTGCGTGGGCTGACACAAGGACCAAAATTTGCCGGCATCATATACATTTCATTCTTATTTTTTTGAAAACTCATCACATTCACCTCATTTAACCTATTTTTATTTGGTCATAACCGTCATCAATACGTTCAAATTCTGCAAAATAAGCACATACGATTTTCTTTGGAATCAATGCCTCAATTTTCTGAATGTAGTGATATTGGGTAGGTGCATCTTCGAACGCAGGTCTGTTCCAGTTGAAGGTAGCACTAGCGCACGACTTATACGCTACATGATTCTTCTCCTCTGCAAAAAGAACATAATCTGCATCAGATTTCACAAACCCCTCCCCTGTACGAGGAAGATACTTATAATGGAAAGTTCCACCATATTGCTTCAAGTAGTCTGGAATTTCTTCCGTTGTTTGATCTGAATTACACACAAAATCTGCTTTTAAAAATTCGAAATCCCATGATTTCGCTTTGAAACTGTTCGTTCCATTATTTTCTTCTTCTTTAATGCAAGCATAAACTTTTGCATGTCCCTTTACATCTCTTCCTGCAAGAATAGAATCTCCGTTATTTTCCCATGTAACCATGTTATAAAGTCCCGTTTTTCCATTCATTTTTACTGGAACCAATAACTCAACTCGGTTCATACTTCGTCCTGCAAGCCAAGCTACATTTTCAAGTGCTTCAAAACGTAGCAGTAAATTTGGGGCTATTAACTCCATTCCCTCAAGTAAAAACTCTTCTAAAGCTGCTCTGTCAACTTCGTATGCAAGATTGTATTGACGTACAGATTCCTGTACACCTTCATATCTTTGTTCGCTATCATTTTGAATCATGCAAGGCTGAGGACCAAAAATGACCGGAGCTGCGTATATTTTTTCTTTTTGTGCTTTAAATGACACGTAAATCACCTCCAAAATAATTTGAACTCATTCTAGTTACATCTTAATTCTATCATAGTTTTTAAAATTGTCAATACTGTTAATCCTTGTTTTCACACACTTTTGCGGTTTTTTTTTTGAAATGCATCTTTTTAAGTTCTCATAAAATCACTTGAATTCATTCAAGCTTGTGTTGGAAGAATACTTTATATAAATAATTCGTTATCATAAAATCGCAACAAATCCCATTTAATAATTCAGTAACAACAGATGGCTAAAAACAGAGCATAATAGGAGTTCTACAACACCGTCTCCTATTACACGCACAGCGGATGATATTGCCTTTATATAACTTTTATTTAGACTTCACACCAGTTCACAAGTTTGACTAAGCAATCTTTTTCCCCTTCAAATAGTAATTAGCGGATTCTTTTATAGTAGAATATATTTTTCTATTTTCGAGTGAAGATACGAAACTGGTTAAAATTAATTCTTTCTGAATGCAACTAGCTATTTCACGCTTTATTACTTGGGGATTTTGAAATTGATAGTTTTTCAATCTTTGATTTAAGATAAGTATTTCCGGTTTTGTTAATTAGTATCCCTAGGATTCAGGTGTCTAATTTTGTTATTTATATTCAATTAATTTATGATTTCTTGTAAAGTGGTGTTAGACTTGAATTTGAATTACTTGCATTAACTTTTCAATAGTGTTAATATTAATTGTGATAGTATTCTTGTATACAAGAAAAAGCAAATACTATAGTTCCATTACTATTTAATTACTAAAAACAAGATGAGGTATTATTATGAATGAAGATGCAAAGCAGAAAATAGCAACAGCCGCCAATGAACTATTTCGCACTCAGGGATATAATAAAACTACTATTAAGCAAATAGTTGAAGCTACAGGGATGCAAGTAGGCAGTATTTATCATTTTTTCAAGAATAAAGAGGAAATTTTTTCATATACAGCCATCTCGACTTTCGAAACATACAGGGAAATGGTTGAAGATTTTTATAAAGATAAGGGTTTAAGCAACGCTTATTACTATGCCGTAACAACATTTTGTACTTTTTATCTTGCAGAGCACTACGACAATTGCTTGGATATTATTTACGAAGCCTTTCATGCGCCTCTAATAATGCATACAATAGCTAGACATACTGCTAGAACTAATATGAACTGGTTTAAAGAGTACAATCCTAATTGTGATTTCGACAGTTTTTATCCTAAAACACTCGCTATGGACGGTATTATATACAGTTATCTTTGTAACAGAGTTAACTGCCTAGATATTCCATTCCGTATACGAATGAAGACTTACTTCGACATAGCACTATCAACGTATAACGTTCCCAAGCACATTATTAGTGAAATTATCTCTGATTCTTGTATTGATCAAATGGAATTCGATGTGAAAGAGCTGCTAAATATTTATGGCACGCGAATTTTTGAAAGAAAGACTAGTCAAAAGTAGTTTCAAAATAATCTACTCTATTTTTGCTAAACCGCCCTCCATTATTTTAATGTTGCATCAATACAATATTTTTGTATTGACATTAGAAAAAAAGCACTTAATGGAAATTTTATTCCATTAGGTGCTTTTTTATATTAATAATATTAATTTATGATAATCATTCCATCACATTTATATATACTTTACCTAAGTTTTTTTACGCTTTTGATTTTTTAAGGCGTTAGCCTGCCCTTAAAAAATCTACATAATCATCATATACCTCTATCATCTATAGCTCTATTCTTAAATTCATTTCCCCTATCAGTATATAGTATTTCAATCTCATTAAGGGGTCTTTTAATCTTGGAAAATGCTCTACATACAAGTTGAGCATCTTTGTTCTTACCCTCAGCATACCCGATGATTTCACTGTACTTATCTTTATTTGCTTTAAAATATCATTTTTCATCTCTAGTCGCTTAATCTCTTTTCTGAGTTTTATAAGTTCATTTTCTTCATCACTTCTATTATCCTTAGCTTCAAAAGATTTTGTATTATTATAATCAGAAACCCTTTTATTTACCGTTGATCTAGCTATATTATATTCTTTAGCTATTTCCTTCATAGATTTACCGTTGTTAGCTAATTTTACTATTTGTTGCTTAAATTCATCTGTGTATCGTTTTGATTTATTAGACATGATATCTTCTCCGATTTTATTTAATTAACATTATCATGTCCGAGTATTTATTGTCTAATTAAGTATAACCTATCCAGTTAGATGTGTTAATGATTATAACCACTATAATTCTTATCTCATATTATTATATTTTTGTATTTATTCTAAATTTGTTTTTTTGACTATTATTATAATAATTTTTTTAGGATATACTACTTAATAGTATATATAATATTTATTAAATTAATTTTGGAGGTATATTTTGAGATATGTAATTGTAAGTGTTGTAAAAGGCAATGCTGGTAATTTTAATAACAACTTAAGAAAAGAAGTTTTTGAAAAGTTTAAAGCTAGATCTTCAAAACTTCCTGCTCATTTTACTATAAAAGCTCCTTTTGAAAGTGATGATATAAATGACTTAGAAAATATTTTAGATAATTTTTCTAAATCTCATAATTCTAGTGAATATAAAATTAAAGGATATGACCATTTTGATGATAGCGTTATATTTATGAAAGTTTTAATGAGTGATGAAGGTAAAACTATTCATGATAAATTAATTGACGATTTAAATAAAATTAATTATTTAGATTTTTCTAAAGAAGATGGTAAAGATAAAGTTTTTCATATTACTATAAGTTCTAAAAAAATAAGAAATATATTTAATAAATTATGGGATTATGTTTCTTTAATACCTTGTGATTTTCATTGTAATTTTGATAATATTTGTATTTATAAATGGGTTGATAATACTTGGGTATTACATAAAGAGTATTTATTAGATTAATTTTTAGAATAATAAGGAACCGTAAAGAGTAAAATCAAAATGTACCCTATAGAGTAGACGATTAAAAAAAAGTCTATTCTATGGGGTACATTTTAATATAAAAAAGGAATCTGCTTAATGGGCTGAACCTTATATATATAAATTTTTGAGGTCAGATAACAATGAGGGATGTTTTTGATTTTCTTCTCTTGTATTTTGAAATCTAGAACATATAATCATGTATTAGACATACTATTTCATCTATAAATTTCATCTTATCATCTTGATTTTCTATTTTTGATATTAGAATACAATTTGAATCTATAGTTGTCATTATTATTTCGCATTTTATATATGAATTTTTTATACTTTCTTTACTATTAATTTTATTAAAAAATTTCATCATTGACTTTTTTGTATATTGTTTATTTTTGTCATTATATTTTCCTATTTCTTTATATTCTTTTTTTATTGTTTCTATATCTTTATAAATAAAGGCCAACTCAGATAAGAGTTTTATATTTTCAATAAAAAAATTTTTTAATACTTTTCTTTTATCATTTTCTTTAGGTAATTCATCTAAAAATTTTTCTATTTTTAGATATCTTTTATGAGATATTCTATTTAATATTTCTAAAAAAATATCACTTTTATCTTTAAAATAATTATAAAATAATCCTGTTGATACTCCTGCTTTTTTCGCAATTTCCTTTGAATTTGTATTATAAAAACCTTTTTCATTAAATAACTCAAAAGCTGCATTTATAAGACATTCTTTTTTTTCTATAGCCCTTTTTTGTTTAGGCTCTCTTATCTTTTGTTGCATATAATCACCTATTTCCATACATTCTTATAATAATTATATATATAAATAAGACATTAATCAATAAATATGAATTAAAGTTCAGTTTTTATTGACTTTTTTCACTCAAAATACTAAAATGTAATATAAAATAAAGTTCAGTTTTTAAACTTTATTTATCAAGGAAAAATTTTTGATGAAAAATAATTGTAAAGGTGTGACTTGGTATGAAAAGTAATACAAAAAATAACTTAACTTTAATTAGGTTAAAAATATTTTTAATAGCTTTAGTAGCTGTTTTGCTATTTTGTATATTTGGAAGCAATAACTTGGTAGTTGGAATAGCAGCAGTTATTACAGCGTCAACTATGTTTGGAGAAGATTATACTGCTGATATAACAACAACTACTATACTACTTGCTATAATAAATGTTTTTATAGGAGTTTTTTCATATATTGCAGGTATAAATCATTTTTTAGGATTAGCTTGTACATTTTTTGTAAGTTTTATTATTTACTATTTATTCAGTTATGATGCTAAACCATCAAAAAGTATTGGATTTATAATAACATATTTAATGTTATTATATTCTCCGGTTCCATTAAATGATATACCTTTAAGGTTAATTGCTCTTGCATTCTCAGGAATAATAATAATGCTATTGTATTGTACTTTATCCAAATACAACTTTAATGCTGTTATAAATAAAGAAATTATCAGTGTTATAGATTTAATAAAAGAAGAGATAGATTTAATTTTAGCTGATAATGAAATAAATAATAAAAATAAATCCGTAAATATTAGATTGAAAAATATAAAACTCAAAATATATGAGAGAATGGAGAGTTCTAAAAATGATTTAGAAAGTACTTATATAAAAGATATACTAATAGTTTTATTAAGAAAATTTAATACAATTCTCCCTATGGCAAAAAGAAAAGAAAGTAACATAGTTATGCTTGAAAATATAGCAAAAATGCTTGAAGATATAAAGTTATATATATTAAATGAAGATAGTTTGGAAAAGTTAAAGGATGACTTAAAAAATTATTATAACAACCTAGAAACAGATAAAATAACAGACGATATAGACAAATACAATTACTACATTTTAAAATCCTCAATAGAAGAAATTTACAAATCCATAGAAGATATGGATAATGTTAAATCGCTTTATATAAATGAAAGAATTAAATTGTTAAAATTAATTAAAGAAAATTTATATGGGTTAAAAAATAATATTAAAATGACTTCATTAAGATTTAATATAGCAACAAAAGCATCCGTATTAATTTCTTTATCTGTTTTTATAGTGAACTATTTTCATATATACCAAGGACAATGGGCTATATATACAATAGCAATATTGCTATTCCCAAATGCTGAATTTAACAAAAAAAGAGCTAAGGATAGGATAATAGGTACTATTATAGGAGGTATTTTATTTAGTATAATAAACTTGATTATAAATGATAATGTAGTTTTGATGATAATTTTACTGATTATATCTGCATACCATTCATCATTTACAGTGCCTTATAATATAAGATCTATCTTTATAACATTTAACTCTATATTAGGTGTTGAAATAATGTATCCTAACAATATAGGTTTTATATTAACTAAATATAGAGTATTGTTCACTTTAATAGGTGCAATTGTTACAGCAATAATAATGAATATTTTCTTTCCTTTTAAATTAAAAGATGATACTAAAAATACTATAATAAAATATATAGATTTAAATAAACGCATTTTAAATGAATTAGATAAAGATAATATAGATAAAAATAAGTTAGAAATTATGCTACTTACTACTAATTATTTTTGGAGAAGAATCAATTATAATAATAAAGAATTAAAATGCAATGATATTGAAAATCTATTAAGTGAACAAAATAATTTTATTACTGATATAAGCTTTCTATTAAAAGCAAGTAATTATCTAGATAATAACTCTACTTTCGTAAACTCAATAGCGAAGATTTTTAATACAAATATTAATGTGCAAAATTTTGATGAAAAAGCAAAAGACATCTTTAATTCATTAAATAGTGATACTGAGAAATTAATAGTAATAAACATGTATAAAATCTATTTAGATGTTAAAAATATAAATTTATTAGGTCAGAAAATTATTGATACTTTGTAGAAAATACTGAGTATGTAATTAAATGTGTGTAAGTTTCATATTTAAATTTAAATTTAAATTTTAGATTTAAGAAATTGATTGATTAATTATTATTGATTTTATAGAGCTTTGTCTTTCCTCATTTCTAGTTAATAAAGTTGTCATTCCTTTTCAAATAAATATACTCATATATTTATTTTCCAAAAATCAAGGAATCCTTTTTGAAATTAAGGATTCCTAATTATTAATTAAAATTTTTAACTTTGTCAACAATCTAAAAGAATCATTTAACATTTTCTTTCATTTAACACCAATTTGCAAGTAATTGATTAAATTTAATTCAAAAAATAATATAACTGAGCCTTATCTATATATACTTTTTTATTTATGGACTCAATTTCAGAAAGGGCACATTGAATTTCTTCAACCTGCCCTTTTCTAATCATATTCATTGCTTGGATTCCACAAATAGTTTTTTCTGCTATTTCAAAACTATGAAATCTTAACATATTATTTAAATACTTAACTTGCTATCACTATTCTACTTTTTGCACCATAACAATTATTTTGGCATTCAATTATTTTTCTGGCACAGGTTTTGTTATATATTCTGTTCCTAAGAATATTGGACATGCACCACCAAATTTGCCTTCATCAATTCTTTTAGCTTCAATTGAATGCGGTAGCCCTGCTGGAATATATACAGCTGCTGGTGTTGTAACTTCATAGTATTCTCCTCCTAAAGTCACAGCCATTGTTGAAGAGTTTTCATCCCCAACAAGCAAATACATCTCATCTCCATCATGTATATGTGGAGTCGCTTTACCAAATGATCCATTTGCAATTGCTTCACTTGTTTTTTTATCCGCTGTTAAAAGAGCTGGACAAACCCATGCTTTTGCTTCTGGAACAAATTCGTTACTCATTAATATTGGGAAACCTTTATCTCCAATGGAACCTTCATGGTCTGGTAAACTTTTCACCCATTCTATATCTTTCATTACCAACTTCTCAGTATTTTCAATTTTTAATGGATTTTCTGGTACAGGTTTTGTTATATATTCCGTTCCTAAGAATATTGGACATGCACCACCAAATTTACCTTCATCTATTCTCTTTGCTTCAATTGAGTGTGGTAAACCTGCTGGAATATATACAGCTGCTGGTGTAGTAACTTCATAATAATCGTCTCCTAAAGTCACTGCAATTGTTGAAGAGTTTTCTTCTCCTAGGATTAAGTACATCTCATCTCCATCATGTATATGTGGAGTCGCTTTGCCAAATGATCCGTTTGCAATTGCTTCACTTGTTTTTTTATCTGCTCTTAATAGTGCAGGGCAAACCCATGCTTTTGCTTCTGGCACAAATTCATTGCTCATTAATATTGGAAAACCTTTGTCTCCTATGGATCCTTCGTGGTCTGGTAAACTTTTTGTCCATTCTATATCTTTCATTATTAAGTGTTCATATTTATTTGACATAGTTAAAATCCTTTCATCATCAATTTTTAAATATTTTTTACAACTTCATAAGCATCCTAAATTTCAATCAATATATCTGTTCGTATGAATTATATCCTCAATTAAATTTTATGTCAGTTTATTAAATATTTCTAGCTACTTCATGAGCATCCCATATAGCAAACATTATGTTCTTAACATTTTTTGCATCTCCTAAAAGATGAACATCATCACATATAAGTTCTAACTTATTAAATAAGTTATTTTCAGATTTATATCCAACTGCAAATATTACAGTATCACAATCAACCTTAACTTCACCATCATTAGTCTTAACAATTACACTATCTTCAGTTATCTCACTTGCTAATGAAGAAATCATAACATTAACTCCATTAAACTTTAACATATCTTTTAACATAAGATAGTTCATAACTGGTATACCATGAGGTCCACCTACTATATCTTTTGCTGCTTCTAATATAGTAACATCTTTTCCTTGTTGTTTTAACCAAAGGCCAGTCTCACATCCAACAAGACCTCCACCTATTACTACTACTTTATCTTTAGCTAAAGAAGGATCTAAAAGTACTTTATCAGCAGTTAAAACATTGTTCTTTTCTTTTCCATTTATATCTAATATAAATGGCTTAGAACCAGTTGCCACAATTACAGTATCAGCATTTTCATTCTTAACTAATTCTTCATTAACCTCTGCATTCATATGAATATTTACATTTAGGTCTCTTAACTCACCTTCAAACCATCTTATTAATTTATGGTCATCTTCTTTGAAAGAAGGTATTCCACCTGGTATAACATTTCCACCTAGTTTATCACTCTTTTCATAAAGATTTACTTCATGACCTCTAAGAGCACAAACCCTAGCAGCTTCCATACCAGCTACTCCACCACCTATTATGATGACTTTCTTTTTAGTACATGCAGGAGTTAATTTATATATTTCTTCTCTACCACATTGTGGGTTTACTGCACAAGATAAAGTTCCAGCATTGGCAATTCTTCCCATGCAACCTTCATGACAAGATAAACAAGGACGTATTTTGTCAGCCTTATTCTTTCTTATCTTATTTGGTATTTCTGGATCTGCAAGAAGAGGTCTACCTAAACTTACACCATCACACATACCTTCTGCAACTGCTCTAGATGCTAATTCTGGATCTTCCATTCTACCAGCACATAAAACAGGAACATCTACAACTTCTTTAACAGCTTTAGTATATGGTAAGTACATACCACCTTTTCCAAAATACATAGGAGGATGGTTCCAGTACCAAGAGTCATAAGTTCCAACATCTACATTTAAAGCATCATAACCTGCTTCAGCTAATATCTTAGCAGCTTCTAATCCTTCTTCAATATCCTTACCTTTTTCAATAAAGTCCTCACCTGGAAGTCCACCTTGTCTTATATCTTTAACAAAACTCTTCACACTATATCTAAGTGAAACTGGGAAATTTTCTCCACAAGTAGCTTTTATAGCTTTAACTATATCTGTTGCAAATTTAAGTCTTCCTCTTAGATCTCCACCATACTCATCAGTTCTTTTATTATATAAACTTATAGCAAATTGATCTAATAAGTATCCTTCATGAACTGCATGTATTTCTACTCCATCAAATCCAGATTTTTGAGCTATTGCAGCAGCTTCAGCAAACTTTTGTATATATTTTTTTATTTCTTCCAATGTTAATTCTGTATGTATTAAGTTTGGATCCCATATATTTTCTATTTTAGATGGTGCAACAGCCTTTTTAATTATGTGACCAAGACCTGCACGACCAAATCCAGCAGTTAACTGCATAAATATTTTAGAACCATATGCATGTATTCTTTCAGTCATTTCTTTTGTACTAAGAACAAATGCAGTAGGGTTTATAGTTGGACATGGAATAGAAGGTCTTGCTAATTCTTCTATTTCATTTTCTACACTACAAATACCAGTTATTATAAGTCCTGTTCCACCTTTAGCTCTTTCCACATAATAATCTGCCCCTCTTTGATTAAAACTTCCATTTTCATTTGCAAAACCTATAGGTCCCATAGGTGCCATAGAAAATCTATTCTTAAGCTCTACTTTTCCTATCTTCATACTTTCAAAAAGATTTTGATATTTAGTCATAAATATACCTCCTTTTTCACCAGAATAAATTCGCCGAATTCATTCTGTATTTGCTTATATAATAACTTTTCGTTAGTTAATTGTCAATATCTTTTATTAAAAAATAAAAACCTTTTCATAAAACTTTACTAATATTAAATATTGTGTATAATTAAATTGTTATACATCGGATTGAAAGTAGGGGATTTTAAAATGAATGAAGGTAATTTAACTAAAAGGCAAGCTCAGGCTATAGAAACTAAAAAACAAATATTAGATACTTCAATGAAATTAATTTCGGAATATGGATATGATAATGTAAAAATAAGTCGAATATGTAAAGAAGTTGGTATATCTATAGGAGGGTTTTATCATCACTTTAAGTCTAAAGAAGATATAATAGTAGAATTTTATAAAGAATTTGATATTACACTTGAAGATTATGTAAATAATAATCTTAGTGAAGAATCCTATATAGATAAAATACTATCAATAATTTTATACCAAGTTAGTTATGCAAAAAAAATGGGCATTGATATACTTAAACAAGTATATAAAGCACAACTTTATGATGGTAGGGAATTTTTCATATCTGAAGAAAGAAAATTAAATCAAATACTAAAAAATACTATACAATTTGGACAAGATAATAATGAAATTACAAAAGAATTTACCGCATCTCAAATAACAACCTATTTACTTAGATTGTCAAGAGGTATACTTTATGATTGGTGTATTCATAATGGAGATTATGATCTATTAAATGAAACTTATATATCTATAAATAGGCTATTAAATTCCATAAAAAAATAAACTGCTCTTTGATGTAAACTTTAATGTGTATAAAAATTTTCATATAGGATATAACCGTTAAGAATTCTATTGATAAATCTAAATTTTATTAAACTCCTTTCTAAAGAATTATGTACTTTACTATACTGTTCATTGCTATAAATTCTAGACAATATTTGATTATTTATATTCTACATATCTTAATATATACGTATCCGTCAAAGATTTACCATCTTGAAATAGAAAATCCAGTATAACTAACTAAAAAAATTAGTATACTGGATTTTTAAAATTTATATATTCTCTCACACAAACTAAACCCTATTACTCCACAAGATTTTTTAGGCCCTCATTGATTTAATTCAATTAATGTTATGAAGTCAGGGACACAGCCTTCCTGTGACTCAAGGCACATTCTCTAAACATAGAGCATATGATAATTTTATGAGGGTATGAAAGGAGTGTGCAATATGTATAATTTTTATAAACCATATCTATGTCCTTACTACATTAACCCACTAATATATAACTTACGCACTATATATAATCATCCACATTATTACAGGGTTAATTCGCCAATGTATAACTCAGACTCTTCGAAACAGTTTACTAAATTGAAAGACTATGGACCAGAACCATTTGTAATTAATATTGATAAGGCTACTAAACAAAACAATACTTATCGTACCGCTTTATGGACAGGAGACAATTTACAAGTTACCTTGATGAGTATCAAGGTTGGGGATGATATAGGTTTAGAAGTTCATCCAACAGTTGATCAATTCATACGTATTGAAGAAGGTCAAGGTCTTGTTCAAATAGGTGACCAAAAAAATAAATTGGATTATCAAGAAAAAGTCTATGATAACTTTGCGATCATGATACCTGCTGGTAAATGGCACAATGTAATCAATACAGGTAATAAACCACTTAAATTGTACGCTATCTATGCTCCACCTGAGCATCCACATGGTACAGTTCATAAAACAAAAGTAGATGCAGAAGCTTCTGAAGAGAACTAAGACTCTAATATCATTATGATTTTTAAAAGCATATAAGTTGAACTAAATCCAAAAAATCAGACAAATTTAATTACGTAGCTAATGAGGAGTGAATCCTGTCTTGTACAGGGCTCATTCCTTTTAGTTTGCACTTAATTCTTCCGTTATTGTATAATTGCTTCAACTTAAGTTGTATCAGTTACTCCTTTACCAAGTGTATCCTCCTCTGTCATTTTTACTAAATCGTTAGGATTACTCATCCCCTTGTTTTATTTTATAAATCCAACTATATCATCAACATTTCTAGAAACTTGTTTCATATCCAAATATATAATTTTATGTGTAATAATACAAACTTCTATTAACTAGCAATAATTTCAAGATTAATTTACAATATTAACTTGATATTTTTTTGACAAGGCACTTCAATTATGTTATAATTTAAATACAAATATTTTACATATTTATTTAATTATTCCATTGCATTTTTGCATATATGCACACAATTACTAATGAATAGGGTGATTTTATGAGTAATGAAAAGAATAAAAAACTTAATGCAAAAATAACCACTGAGGTTGGACTTTTAATAGCCTTACAAGTTATATTAACAAGATTTATGTCTATTCATACACCAATAGTTCGAATAGGTTTTGGTTTTTTACCATTAGCTATAACTTCAATATTGTACGGACCTTGGGTGGGAGGAATTGCAGCTGCTATAGCAGACCTTATTGGATTTGCTTTATTCCCAACGGGAACTTATTTTCCTGGTTTTACATTAACTGCATTTCTTACAGGATTTACTTATGGGATTTTATTTTTCAACAAACCTAAGTCACATAAAAGACTATTCCTATCCGTTTTAATAGTATGTATTTTACTTAACTTAGGTCTAGATACTTTATGGCTATCAATACTTATAGGTAAAGGATATGTAGCATTACTTCCTACTCGCATAATTAAAACTCTAATTATGATACCTGTTCAATTTATTCTAATAAGTCTTGTATGGGATAAATTTTTACTTAAAATAAACAGTTTCATAGGAGCAAAATAAAACTAATGTAGATGGAGTCTTACTCCATCTAGATTGCAATTAAGTTAATCGTTGAACTTTTTTACTTCTACTTTATTTTTTCCAGCACCTAGTACTTGTCCATTTTTTCTAATAAATCTATACTCAATTATTTCCCGGTAAAAAGCTATTATGCTCTTCTTAGATATTAAATTATTTTATTCGAAGAAGCATTTGCTAAGCATATACAATGACCCAAACTAGTTGTTTAACTCTTGACATATATCTTATACTTCTATATTATTTTATAAAAGAGCATATGCCAATAATTCCACAAATGCATCATGCTTATTTAACTATTTTATAGGAGGAATAATTATATGAAAATTGCATTACCATCTCGTCAAAATCTTATAGACGACCATTTTGGTCACTGCGAATACTTTACTATTTTTACAGTTGACAAAGATAACAAGGACATAATTTCTGAAGAAACCATTGCATCACCAGAAGGCTGTGGTTGCAAATCAAATATCGCACAAATTTTATCAGATATAGGTGTATCAATTATGCTTGCAGGTAATATGGGTGATGGTGCCGTACGTGTGTTAAACAACTGTGGTATTGAAGTAATACGCGGGTGTTCAGGCGATCTTAAGACTGTTGCACTCAAATGGCTTGAAGGCATTATTTCCGATTCTGGTGATTCTTGCCATGAACATGAATGCCATAACTAAATCAATCAAAAGTAATGGCCCTGTGGCTACCATAAAAAAAATATAAACGGAAGTTGAAATACCCACTTCCGTTTATATTTTTTTAACTATATATATCTTTACTCTGTAAATTAACTTTAACGCAAGAACCATGGCTTCAAATATTACGCTTATATAGATCTTTAGTTTATATAAATATATTATTTTCCAATCATTTGTTTTTCTGCCATTTCAACTAACTTTTTAGTCATATGACCACCAACATAACCGCTTAAGTTTCCTTTATCTACATTGTTAGAATTAGACAAACCTAATTCATTAGCTACTTCGAGTTTCATTTGATTAAGTGCAGCCTTTGCTTGAGGAACAACTTTCTTATTTGCCATAAATATCACTCCTATATGTCTGATTTTAGTTATTAAGTTTATTATATGTAATAATATCAGTTTTATTATGCTAATACATGTTATTGATACACGCACGCAGTTACTACTGAGATATCACATCATATTTTCTACCCATTTCTTCTTTTGTTAAATTTTTTGCTCCATATTCTTCTTTCCATGATGTGAAGCTATAATATGTTCTAGCATTAAGCAAATCTCTTCAGGTACTGATAATTGTTCACATGCTTTATTTATTATTTTAATTCCTTGTATCATATGTCCAAGTAAATTGCCTTCTTTTGTATAATCATCTACTAAAGCTATATCATTAGCATTTAATTCTCTTAATTTTCCTATGTCATGAAGAATAGCCCCTGCAAATAATAAATCTTTATATATTCCATCATAAATTCCGACTAACTTTTAAGCATTCTATAAGTATGATATAGTAATCCTGAATATATATCATGATGTACTGTTTTAGATGCAGGATAGTATAATAATTTTTCTTATCCTTCTTTTCATTCTTAAACAATGTTAACCCCCTTTGTTTTATAGTCTGTAACTTTTAAGATAAGTACACTTTAGATACTGTTATATGAGTATATCCACAAAACCAGATAGAGAATCTAACTAAAAAGCAGCATGAGTCCGATTGAATATCGAGATCATGCTGCTATCTACTCTTTTAGTTTTTTAATATATTACTTTATATTCTTTTCAAATCTTTCGATATTATTTTCTTTTTGAATCTGATCAATTTTTTCTTTGTATGAGTCACCTTCTATATCAAACTTTATTTGATTCTTAACATATTCAAAAGGTATAATTTCATTTGCTTTATCAATAACCTTTATTATATGATATCCAAATTGACTCTCTACTAAATCAGATATTTCTCCAGGCTTAAGTTCAAAAGCCCCTTTTTCAAACTCTGGAACCATAACACCTTTTCCAAAGTATCCAAGATTTCCTCCGTTATTTCCTGAGACAGTATCTTCAGAGTATTCTTTAGCTAAAGATGCAAAGTCTTCTCCATTCTTAGCTCTTACTAATATATCCTCTGCTTTTTTCTTTGCTTCCTTTTTATCTTCATCAGATAAAGGATTCATATTATCGTCAACAGTTTTAAATAATATATGAGAAGCTTTTACTTCTTCTTTTGTGTATTCGTCTTTATTATTTTCATAGTACTCTTTTAGTTTTTCATCATTTAATTCTAAAGATGCTATATAACTTTCTTTGTATTTAGATATTAACATATCTTTTTTAAGTTGATTCTTTAGAAATTGATCGTCTATTCCCTTTTCTTTTAAGAATTTCTTAAATTCTTCGTTTGATTCAAGTTGAGTTTTAAACTGTTTAAATTGTTCTTCTACATCCTTATCCTCTATAGTTATATTCTCCTTTTGAGCTGTTTGATAAATCACCTCATTATTAATCATATTATTAAGAACTTGCTCTTTTACAACCTCTATTACT
Organism: Tepidibacter sp. Z1-5; assembly: GCF_037844525.1. Lineage (NCBI taxonomy): Bacteria > Bacillati > Bacillota > Clostridia > Peptostreptococcales > Peptostreptococcaceae > Tepidibacter > Tepidibacter sp. Z1-5. Next base: position 40,532 of record NZ_JBBMMD010000015.1, read on the forward strand.
GTCTTTCCATTTTCAACTTCAGTTGTCCATATTTCCTGACTATATATAGCTTCAAAATTCTTTTTATACATAGCTAAAGTCTTTTCATATTCACTAACAGTTATTATTTTGTCGTTAACCTTAGCAACTACGTCCTTAGAAAACTCCGAATTTTTAGAAGGATTGACATATTTTTCAGTTAATTCTTCTTTATTCTTTATAAATCTATCTATTACTACTGCTACTTGTTCTCTTTTTGCATCACCTTTTGGATCGAATGTATTATTATCAACCCCATTCATAAGACCTAATCCAATAGCAATGTCTACTTCTTTTTTAGACCAATCCGATATATTATTCATATCATTCAGTCCATTTATATTGTTTAATACATCATTACCTTCATTCATACTTAATGCTCTAACAAACATTACTGCCATTTGTTCACGAGTACATTTTTGATTTTTAGCGAATTCGTCTTCTGAAATCCCTTTTACTATACCTGCTTCATATGCTGCTTGAACATACTCAAATGCCCAATTTTCTTTTGGAACATCTTTAAAAACTGCATTATTGTCTACATTATTCGTGTCAATATCTAGAGCTTTTACAATCATCTTAATCATTTCTGATCTTGTTACTGCTTTTTTAGGATTAAAGTTTCCTTTTTCATCCCCACTTACTATACCAAGCTGTGATAAATTTTGTATTGACTCTATTGCATAGTCAGAACTATGATTAATATCTGATATTTCTTGAGCATTAACCACTGAAAAATTTATTAAAAGTATTACTGATGGTATAATCCTTTTTAGTGTTTTTTTGATTTTACAAATTTGAAACATTTTTGCACCCCTTAACTTAATTTGTCATTGTATAATAAAATATATCATTCTAGTATTAATAAATCTACTGTTAATTAACTCCTTGTTAATTTAATAATAGTATTTTTATGCTGAGGATATTTATTCAAAAGGTATTCTCTTTCGAATAGCTCAAAATCTTCAAATTGAAATCCAGGGGAAACCATACATCCAACAAGAGCATATCCATGATTATTCATTGCAGAGCCAAATATATAGTTTTTACGAACTAGAACTTGAGGCTTTTCTCCATTTTCAATATCTAATCCAAGCTTTTCTTCTGTAAGTTCACCTTCAGGAGAAATCATATATATTGTTAATGGAGAACCTGCTTGGTAATACCACATTTCATCAGATTTAAGTCTATGGAAATTTGAAACTTCTCCATCTCTTAATAAAAAGTAAATACTTGACCATAATTTTCTAGAACCTTTGAAGTTCACATCTAGGTCATTATCTGTAATAGTTTCTTCAGAAACAAATGTTTCTTTGTAGAATCCACCTTCTGGGTGAGAATTCATATTTAGTTTTTTAATAAAATAATCTGCTGTATACATTTCTAACACTCCTTTTAAAATCTTTACTTTTGTGGTTATTTTCTATCCTCATACAATATTATACACTACTTACCCAAAATGTCATTTTTTATAATACCTTATAAAAATAACCTTAAAAAAAAATCATTCAATTTGATCTTTTCCCCATATTAATTCAACTTTAGAAAGTTTCTTATTTTCTTACCTTGGCTAAAAAATTTTATTTATTAATATTAAAATTGCTATATATTGCATGTAATTTTGTCGAAATATATCTCCGATAAATAATTTAAGAAAATAAGGAGGGAGATTAATAAAATGAAATATTCAAAAAATATTTTAGCACTATTTCTAATTTTATTTGTTTTTATATTAAACACTAACGAGGGAATGGCTAGGCCTAGAAAGAATAAAATTCCACCTAATGCACCAACTCAGTTATCAGCAACAAGTATTAACTCAACTAATGTTACTTTAAATTGGTCTTATGTATCAAAGGCTTCAGGATATAAAGTTTATAGATCAAATTTAAATGATTCAAATTATACATTAGTATCAACAGCTTCATCTACAACATATAAAGATAGTAATTTAGATCCTTCAACTGATTATTGGTACTTTATAAAAGCCTATAACCAATATGGGCTATCACAAGATTCAATCCATATAAAAATAACAACCCAAAATGAAGAGCCAACACCAATTGCCCCTATACCTGTAGATCCTATTAATCCTACAAAAACTGTTCTAGGATTTACAACTTACTATTATGAAGGAGATAGTTCATCTTATAATTCTATGGTTTCTAATTCTTCAATGATAGATACAATTGCAACTCACAATTATACAACAGATGGTAATGGAAATATCATAGGATTAATTCCAAATAATCAAATAACTTATGCAAATGATAATGGAATATCAGCACTTGCCATGGTAGCTAATAATTTTGACGGAAACATAGCAAAAACTTTATTAGAAAATCCAACTAATAGACAAAATTTAATTAACAATATACTATCTCAGTTAAACGCTAACAATTATAAAGGGGTTAATATCGACCTTGAAGGAGTTTTTTATTATGATAGAAGCTATTATACTACATTTATAAAAGAACTTTATAATACACTTAATTCGCAAGGCTTTACTATAACAGTTTCTGTTCCAGCGAAAACAAGCGATAGTCCTACTAGCCCTTGGAGTGGAGCTTATGATTATGCTGAACTTGGTAAATATGCAGACAAAGTAGTATTAATGACTTACGATGAACATTATCCTGGGGGCAGCCCAGGACCTATAGCTTCAATTAATTGGGTAGAAAATGTGATAAACTATGCAACTAGCGTTATTCCAAAAGAAAAAATTCTTCTTGGAACTGCAGCTTATGGATATGATTGGTCCTCAAATGGAACTAAAGCTTATAGCATTTCAGGTATTTATAACTTGGCATCCACATGCGGAAGTTCTATACTTTGGGATTCTACTTCACAATGTCCATACTTTACTTATACAGATTCTAATGGCATAAGTCATACCGTATGGTTTGAAAATGATAAAAGTATTAGTTATAAATTAGACCTAGTTAACAACTACGACTTATCTGGTATAGCCATTTGGAGACTTGGACTTGAAAATTCTGATTATTGGACAACTATTAAAAATAAACTTAATAAATAAAATAAATCAAAGGCTATGGCAAAGTCATCGCCTTTGATTTTACAACTTCATTCCTTATTTTTACCATAGAATAAAAGACAAACTATAGAAGCTTTTTTTAAAATGGCTAAGAATGTTTATCACATTAGAAACCTTAGAACTACTAAGTTTTATAGAATATATGCTTTTCTGTGGATGGTTTTTATAACTCATAATCTTATTGTATTATTTAAAGAAACATTATTAAAAGATACCCAGCTGAAAAATATAGGTATATGAGACTTAGTGAAAAAAGTAGGAAATGTAAAAGGATTTGTAAGGCGTACTTTCAATGAAATAATTGTATATATTCCAACCGTCACTAAACTTACAAACCTCATTGCTAACGCAATGTGTAATCCTTCGTATGAGCAGTTGAGTTTTAATTTATGATAATTTAGGTCAGAAATAAAACAGAATATTTATTACAAATAATGGTGATGAATTGATTACCTTTGTACGAAATCTGGGTAACTAATATAAATAGTAAACAAATGTATCTAAGAATGACAGTTTTATTGTCTACTGTCCCTTATATATAGAAATTGCTCCATCCGTTCCAATATGCAAATAAGAAGGAATGCAGTCTACTGTTCCAAACCATGTACCGCTAACTCCAATTGTTGGCCTCCACTTGCTGTATAAATCATAGCTTTTGAAATCTAAATACAAATCGGATTTCACCTCGGATACCTTCATATTAGCAATCTTGCAATTGTCTGATCGTGAAAAGCAGTTAGTACCATCAAAAGTTTTAGACATTGCTATTGAGGTGACTGCTTTTACAGAAGCATTTCTAAAATCACTAACCGTTGAAACTTTTCGGATTATTTCGCTCTCATCAAGTTCAATCACCAAATCCACTTGTTCTTTAGATACTTTCTCGCTATAAAATTTTATATGATGGGTAGAACCTTGCTCTAAAGCAATATTGTTCCCCCAGAGCCAATCATTCCCTTGACGCATATATACAGTCCATTTATTATAGTTGGGATGATTAGAATCTTCAATGAATTGAAAACCACCTTCAACATTTCCAACATCATTTGTCCAGTCAAAACCAAAATATACATAGGGACAGTCTCCTTTTTCTGCTATTGTAACCATAGGTAGTGTAATTTCTGCTTGTACACCATCAAAACCTTTAAACTCAAGCTGTTTACGTGAGAATATCCCTGTAGAACCTCCATTAATATTGAATGGTGTGAACTCTATCACATTGTCATATGAGGTGTTTTGAGTTACTGAAATAATTCTAGTTTTGCTGTCCCAATCAACGGCATATCCGTAAGCCTCCATAACCTCCCTAAGAGGCAGATAAGCACGTCCATTTTTTACTATTGCAGCGGTATCTATAGAAATCGGTATTTGATTTTTATAAATCTCACTTTTACCCATAGGAATTTCAACTTTAATTTCACCCTTGCTTGATATCACAGTCTGTATCTGTTGATTCCAGTCCACTTCACAACCTATTGAATTCAAACAAATTCGTAAAGGTACCATAGTACGACCTGTATCACTTACATAAGGGAATCCCGTAGATTCATCGAACAGGATTACTTTGTCATCTACTGTGATAGTAAGTGGTTTTTCTGAAGCCTCGCAGACTTCACCCATAGCAACAATAATTATACTAATCAAGGTAATTAGAACTATTTTTTTCAAAATATGAATCCTCCTTATTTGTAAGTATCTTTTATGTATTCTCAAATTTAATTTTCTTAATCTAATTATATACGAAAATACCATTTTTTAGTATAATTATATATTATTACTTGGTAATGCATCTGAATCTATATCCACATAAAAAAGACAACCTCATTTTAATAAGCACTACAGAAAATTTTGATAATACTCCAATAGGTAAGCTTCTTGAAGGTATGATGGGAGTTATTGCTGAATTTCATTCTCTAAACCGAGCCCAAAAAGTTTAAAGGGTATAAAGCAAAAGGCTACTCAAGGAGTGAACTAGATATAATAACTATAGACGAATTGAAAAAAACTAAGGATAGTATTGACGAGATTATACAATATAATGACTCTAAAGCTATAATACAAAGGCCCCTTAAATTTAAGGGGTCTTTGTATTATACTGCTTCTACTTTTTCTATCATAAACTTATTTATAACATGTGCAACACCATCTTCTTCATTTGATAAGGTTATATAATCTGCAATTTCTTTAACTTCATCAAATCCGTTTTCCATGGCAACTCCAAGTCCTGCATATTCAATCATTGCAAGATCATTTTCGGCATCTCCAACACAAATTACTTTATCTGAATTAATACCAAGCTCATTTGCAACTGCATCAATTCCTACACCTTTATTTACAGACTTGTGTAAAAACTCTAAAAAGAAAGGAGCACTCTTTACAATAGTATATTTATCTTTAATATTTTGAGGTATTTTAGGAATAATCCCATCTATTAATTCAGGTTCATCAATCATCATAACCTTAACTATAGTTTCATCTTTATCAACAGACTCAACTGGTAATTCATAAACATCTATTCCATTCATACTACCCTCTAAATCTGTATACTTATTATTGTTTGGTGTAATTACACTAGATTCTGTTAATGCATGTATGTTAACACCAAGTTCTTTGCTCAGTTCATAAAGCTCTTTATAATCATCTAAGCTTAAAGTTATCTTAGAGATAATCTTTCCACTTTTAGTAGTTTGAACTAAAGCTCCATTAAATGCTACAACATAATCCTCATCAGAAATAAGATCTAACTCTTTAAGAAATTTCTTTACACCAAGAAGTGGTCTTCCAGTTGCAAGAACAACCTTCTTTCCCTGCTTCTTTGCCTGTTGAATAGCTTCATAATTAGCCTTTGATACTTTCTTTTCTTTGTTCAGTAAAGTACCGTCCATATCTAATCCAATTAATTTATACATATTTTTCCTCCTGTTGTCTATTAATTATTATATATACTAAAATAACATTATAATATATTTTTTACATTTTGAAAAACCCTTTAAGATATAAGCTTAAAGGGTTCAATTCATTATTTGGTGATAGCTACTATATATCCGACAATATTTACTATTAATAAAATAATATATGTTATATTTATACAATCTAATAAGCCACCACCTGTTCTTTTTTTACTATTTTTAGTTCCATACTCTATCTCTGCCAGCTATAAGGAACCCTACTGACATTATTACATTAAGTACTATTAAATTTTATTCTCTAATTTGTCCTTCTCCGTATATTATAGATTTAATAGTTGTAAGTTCAGTAAGACCCATAGGTCCTCGAGCATGAAGTTTTTGTGTGCTAATACCTATTTCAGCTCCAAATCCAAATTGACTTCCATCTGTAAATCGTGTAGATGCATTTACATATACTGCAGCTGCATCAACTTCTTTTAAAAATCTTTGTGCATTGGAGTAACTATTTGTTATTATTGCTTCTGAATGTTTTGTGCTGTATTTGAAAATATGATCTATAGCTTCAGTTAATGAATCCACTACTTTGATTGCTAATATTAAATCTAAATATTCAGTAGACCAGTCATCTTCTGTTGCAGGTTTTACATTAGATATTACATTTTGAGTAAAAGGACACCCTCTCAATTCCACTCCAATAGAAGTAAGACGAGATTCTAACTTTGGTAAAAATTCTAATGCTACATTTTTGTGAATAAGTAATGTTTCTAGAGCATTACATACAGCAGGTCTTTGAGTTTTTGCATTTACAATTATTTCTTCAGCCATTTTTAAGTCTGCATTTTCGTCAATAAACATATGGCAATTTCCAGTACCTGTCTCAATAACAGGTACTGTAGCATTTTTTACTACAGCTTTAATCAAGCCTGCTCCACCTCTTGGTATAAGTACATCTATATATTCATTTAGCTGCATTAGTACATTAGCAGCTTGTCTATCTGTAGTTTCTAAAAGCTGTATACAACCTTCAGGAAGACCATTCTCAATAGCTGCTTTCGTGATAATATTTGCTAATGCTATATTTGAGTTTATAGCTTCAGAACCACCTCTTAAAATTGCACAGTTTCCTGATTTTATACATAAGGCTGCAGCATCTACTGTTACATTAGGTCTAGCTTCATAAATCATTCCTATAACGCCAAGAGGAACTTTTATTTGACCAATTTGAAGATTGTTTTCTGTTTTCCACATCTTCACTACTTCTCCAATAGGATCTTTAAGTGAAGATACCATTCTAAGTCCATTAGCCATTTCAATTATTCTGTTATCGTTTAATAAAAGTCTATCTAGTAAAGCTTGTGAACATCCTTTTTGCTTACCATTTTCAATATCTTTAGCATTAGCCTCAAGAATTAGATTTTTATTTATTATAAGAGCTTCAGCCATTGCTTTTAGTGCATTATTTTTTATATTTGTATCTAAGGTAGACATTTTTCTGGAAGCCTTTTTTGCTAACTTACCTTTTTCTATTAAATGTTGTTTTATATCCATAATTTTCACCTCTTTAAATAATATTAATTTATAAAAGTTTTTTAATCATTATTTAGTATTACTAGGTTATTAACATGTATTATCTCGTCATAATTTTTATAGCCTAGTTGATCAGTTATATCTGATGTTTGAATTCCTTTTATTAAATCTATATCTAATGAATTATAATTTGTAATACCACGAGCTATTTCCTTGTATTCTGAATCTACAATGTAAACAACATCTCCTTTATTAAATTTTCCATTAACAGATTTTACTCCAGAAGGGAGTAGACTTTTACGTTTTTCTAGAATAGCTTTTTTAGCACCATCATCAATGATTATTTTCCCTTTAGCAGCAGTATTATATGCTATCCAGCTTTTTTTGCTTTGAAGAGGATTTTTAGTTGCTTGAAAAAATGTACCTATATTCTCTCCTTGGAATATCCTATTAATAATATTTAGAATAGAACCATTTGCAATAATCATAGAAGCTCCTGATGATACGGCAATTTCTGCTGCTTTTAATTTTGTTATCATTCCACCTGTTCCTAAGTTACTACCTGCATCTCCTGCAGAACATTTAATTTTTTCTGTTATCTCTTCTACATAGCTAATAAGTTTAGCATTTATATTTGTTTTAGGATTAGCATTATATAATCCATCAATATCTGAAAGTACTAACAGCAAATCTCCATCTACAAGAGTTGTCACCATTGCTGATAAAGTATCATTATCACCAAACTTAATTTCATCTATAGCTATAGCATCATTTTCATTTACAATAGGAATAACTTTTTGATTAAATAAGGAAAAAAATGTATTACGTGCATTTAAAAATCTTTTTCGGTCTGACATATCTTCTGAAGTTAAAAGTATCTGAGCAGCTATTTTTCCATATTCAGAAAACAGTTTTTCATACATATGCATTAATATACCTTGTCCAACAGCAGCCGCAGCTTGTTTTTGTGGAATAGTTTTTGGCTTTGACTTGAGTCCTAATTTCCCCATACCTGCACCTATAGCTCCTGATGTTACTAAAACTACTTCAATCCCCTGATTATGGATATTCACTAATTGTCTTACTATATTTTCCATTGTATTTAAATTTAGTAATCCTGTTGAATGAGTTAAAGTGGATGTTCCTATTTTGACAACTATTCTCTTAACATTTTTTAAATATGATTCTTTTTTTAATTTCATTTTTAATTTTACTGTAATAATACAGTAAAACCTCCTTTCAATAATTATTTATAGAAAAAATACAGGTGTTATAGACTAAATATTCTGATATTCATTAAAATATTTTAAAAAATTATATCATAAGAATAATATATATACAATTAGTATTAATATATTAATATCAGAAGGTATTTTATTTAAAATTATAGTATAACCATAAATACAACTAATCGAACTTTAACTTTACACAGGAATGGAAAGTTTTTTAAGTCATATTCTGTCGCCATAGGGAACCCGACTGATCCCATACCTACATAAAAAAATAGCATCAATCCATCCCGTACCTTCATCTATCAAGCTTTTACCAATTTCAGTCACTTTCAACTCCTCCTTTACCATTTCTAAATCTTTACCTTCTAAAAATTTATTCGCAAAGGCATATAATATTGATTCTACATCATGCTTATATTCTTTTTCTATATCTTTAACTACCTAAATTTCGTACAAATGTAATTATTTATTCACTATAAAATACCAATTGATCAAATCTCTAATTTGGAAAAATTATAGCTCTTAATCCCAAAACAAATGACATTAAAATACCGCTAATGTTGTAAATATTTTTAATAAAACTAAGAATTACATCTTATTGAATCTCCTAAAAGTTCTGAACTCCCTCAAGGTCAAACAACGAACTTTCTTAACGGATATTCAAACGCTATAATTCAAGTTTTATACAAAAATATTTAAATCATTCGCTAACATTTTAATGCCATTTGTTTTTTAATATGTTTCTTAGATATGAAATGGATTTTAATTTTGATATAGAGGATACCATATCTATTATTTCCTCAGTTCCATATCCGCTATCTGCGCGTATGATTAACTTACCTATTTTCAATTGTTCTCTATATT
>NZ_JBBMMD010000016.1:0-71466 GCF_037844525.1 Tepidibacter sp. Z1-5
ATTTTATTACTCATTTCATCTCCCACCGTCCTTTTTTTCATTATACATAAAATACCCTATAGAATGGACTTTTTTTAAGTGTCCACTCTATAGGGTACAGTATATACCGTGAACGTATTAAATATTTTTTATAACGAATAGGAAATTATATTCCTCTTCAAATTGTGGATAAATATAAATTCCGTTATGAGTTTCAAAAAAGTCTACATTTAAAATCTTTAGAATAAAGACTTTTTTATAAAACTAAGCATTACGTCTTATTGAATATCCTAAAAGTTCTAAACTCCCGTTGGTCAGACAACGAACTTTTTTAACGGATATTCAAACGACGTAACGCAAGTTTTATTTAAAAACATTTAAATCATTCACTAACATTTTGATAAGCCTTATTTTTAAGTTGTAGCACTTATAGTTTGTGGGGATAGGTAAAAAATACAAGGGATATTTAACCAATATTTATATCTGGATATATATGCTATAATTATAGTATTAGATTTCGTATGACAGGAGGCATAGTATGGAAGAAAAAATATTACATTTACTTAGTAAGATGAATGATGATTTCAATAAAAGGTTCGATCAGATTGATCAAAGGTTTGATAAATTGGAAACTAAGGTAGACAAGTTAGATGAGAGAGTAGGAAATCTAGAGATTAAAGTAGAAAGTATTGAAGTTAAGGCAGACACATTAGATAAGAAATTATGTAAATTAGAGATTGTCACTGAGAAAATAGCGAGTAATGTAAAATTATCGTTAGAAGGACTTCAAAACAATAGAGAAGTTGGTGGCAAAAATATAGAAAAAGCTGTAACCAATTTAAAAGAGGAAACGGATATAATTAAAGTGGCTGTTAAGAATACTAATAAAAAAATAGACAAGCTTCAAAGTAATGTGGATATGATAAGTATGGATACGGCTAATAATAGAATAAATATAATGGAACTTAAATACAATAAAAGATATGCACATTCTAAAAAAATATAAAAAGCTGCTCAATTGAGCAGCTTTTTTAATCTTCATATTCGTCGTAGTCTTTTTCTAGTTTTCTATCACTGTAGTCATATTCATATTCACCACATGTATCCTTATCTTCATCATAAACTGTAATTTCAATATCTTCTCTGAATTCATCTCTTATTTTATCGCATACGGTATCTTCTATGAAATCTCTAAAGCGAGAAGGTTCACGTCTACTCCAAGCACTACTAGTTCTATCAAAATCTCCAGTCATCTTAACCTTGATATCTCCATTAGATCGCTGTGACAAATCATATTTAAACTTTAGAGTTTCACGTCCTTTAGTGTATCTATCGTAATCGTCATTTAGTTTATCTTCTAAGTCTTCTAAATCTTTGTCATCATCGTCATCATCATCTTTTTTAAGTCTGTCAATCTCAGCGTCCTTAGCTTTAAGTTGATTCTTTAGCATTTCTATTTCTGAAGAACTGTTAGTATATCCTAAACTTGAATCATCGTGCATATAAACAGTATTATTTCTATCATCCCAAGCTACGTTAACTCCAAGGCTTTCTGATACGTCTCTTAAAGGAACGTATACAGTACCGCCGTATATGAAAGGCTCGTTTGAGAAGTTAAGTGTTTTTCCGTTTAAGGATACTTTTATGTTTGAGAAATAAGCTGTTATTGATCTAGAGTATCCGCTTGCGAATGCTAGTGAGCTACATACTAGTGTTAGTATGAATGTTAAGCATATAATTCTTTTTTTCATTTCTTTACCTCCTTTTGAAATTAGTATATATATAGGATATCGTAAAACTGTGCTATAATAAAAGGGTATTTTGAATTATTTTACATAAAAACATCAGGAAAATATTGGTGGTATTTTTAGCCTGGTAGTTTAGCGTAAAATTATGGTCATTAAAATATCGCTACTTAGTTGATTTTTTCATAGAACTAATAAATTGTGTCTTATAAAATATCCTAAAACTTCTGAAACTCCCTACGGTCAGACACAGAAGTTTTTTGATGTATATTTCAATGTCACAATCTAAGCTTAATAGAAAAATATTAACAGAAAAGTAGCTAACATTTTAATAACCATAATTTTGGTTTAGTGGTTAAGTGAAAAACGGTACTTATTGAAAGTATTCTATTTAGTTAACTGTTATTTGTTAAATTTTTTATAAAAATAGAAGAGGGTGAGAATTTGAAAAGAATGGGTAGATTTTTATGTAGTGTAGTAACTGTAATGGTTTTAATTACTAACATTGCTTTTGCTGATGATTTTGTTAAGAATGAGGAATTTTTTAATGCTGTTAAGAAGTATGTAAATAATAATTATGCTGGGGAAATTACTGATGATGAGCTTTATGATGGTGCTATTAAGGGGATGTTTGAGAAGTTAGATAAGCATAGTATGTATATGGACAAGGAGACTAAAGAGAGTTTTAGTCAATCTGTTAGTGGAAAGATGTTTGGTATAGGTGCTTTGATAAATGCTAAAGATGGTAAGCTTAAGATTGTAGAACCTATAGAAGATTCTCCTGCTGAAAAGGCTGGTCTTATGCCTGGAGATATTATAGTTGCTATAGAAGGTGAAAGACTTGGAGAAATTAAAGATATTAGAGAAGTTATAAACAAGATAAAGGGAGATAAGGGAACTAATGTAAATCTTATTATATCTAGAGGTGGCAAAGAATTTAAAGTAGATATAAAAAGAGATGAAATAAAGATAAAATCTGTTAAGTATAGAGTAATAGAAGGAGATATTGGTTATATTAAGATATCTCAGTTTACAACTAATGTAGCAGATGAAGTGCAAGTTGCTGTTGATGAACTTAAGAAACAAGGCATTAAGAAGGCTGTTCTTGATTTAAGAGGAAATCCAGGAGGAAGTTTATCTGCTGTTGTTGAAGTATCTAAGCACTTTGTGCCAAAGGGTAAGGTTGTTATAGTACGTGATGCAAAAGATAAGGTTATCAACCATTATTCTAAAGGTGAAGTTGCATTTGATAAATTGACTGTTCTAGTAGATGAGAATTCAGCATCAGCATCTGAGTTATTATCTGGAGCTATACAGGATACGAAGTCTGGAACTTTAATAGGTAAGACTACATATGGTAAGGGAACTGTTCAAACTGTTCTTCCTTTAAAGAATGGAGAGGGCATCAAACTTACAATAGCAAAATACTATCTTCCTTCTGATAGAAGTATAGATGGTACTGGTGTTACTCCTGATATAGATTGTGATAGATTCGATATAGATGTTGAGAAGCTTATGGAGCTTAATAAAGATATGAAGCTTTCTAAAGGAAATGCAGGATTTGAGGTGTTGGCGGTTCAAGAAAGACTTGGTGCCATGGGATATGATATAAGTGATCCTAAGGGAATATATCAAGATTCTACATTTAAGGCTATAGAGAAGTTCCAAGGAGATAATGGACTTTATGCATATGGAGTGGCAGATGTGACAACTCTAAATAAGATAAATGAAGAATTTGTAAAATATATGACTTCTGATAAAATGGACAAACAATTAAAAAAATCTATTGAAATATTAAATAAGTGATGATACAATAGAATAGTTATTTTAAAAAAGAAAATTTAAAAGCCTGACCCTAAGAGGGTGGTTTCTAATAGATGGTAGGTCGCCCTTTTCCTAGGGCGACCTACCCCTTTTTTAAGGAAAAATTGAAATTTAAATAAATATATATAATACAAGGAGGAACATAATGGCAACTAAGTATGTATTCGTAACTGGTGGAGTTGTATCTTCATTAGGAAAAGGAATAACAGCAGCTTCACTTGGAAGACTTTTAAAATCTAGAGGACTTAATGTAACAATTCAAAAGTTCGACCCTTATATCAATATAGACCCAGGAACTATGTCACCTTACCAACATGGAGAGGTATTCGTAACTGAAGATGGAGCAGAGACAGATCTTGATCTTGGACATTATGAAAGATTCGTAGATATCAACTTAGGAAAGCACTCAAGTGTTACAACAGGAAAGATATACTGGTCAGTTCTTAATAAGGAAAGAAGAGGAGATTATCTTGGAGCTACAGTTCAAGTTATACCTCACATAACTAATGCAATTAAAGATAGAGCATATAAAGTAGGAAAAGAATCAAATGTAGATGTAGTTATAACTGAAATCGGAGGAACTGTAGGAGATATAGAGTCTCTACCATTCCTTGAAGCTATAAGACAGGTTAAGTATGATGCAGGTGAAGAGAATGTTATGTATATCCACGTAACATTAATACCTTATCTTGCTAAATCAGGAGAGTTAAAGACTAAGCCTACACAACATTCAGTTAAAGAGCTTAGAAGTATAGGTATTCAACCAGATCTATTAGTATGTAGATCAGAAAGACCTATATCAGAAGATATGAAGGAAAAGATAGGATTATTCTGTAATGTAAAGCCAGATCATGTTATCCAGAACTTAGATGCAGAGACTTTATACAGCATTCCTTTAATGCTTAAAGAAGAAGGTCTTGATCAATTAGTAGTAGACAAGCTTAAGCTTGATGCTAAAGATTATGATCTTACTAAGTGGATTGAAATAGTTGAGAAAGAAAAACAACTTCAAAAGACAGTTAAGATAGCTTTAGTAGGTAAGTATGTAGAGCTTCAAGATGCATATATATCTGTAGCTGAATCTTTAAAGCATGCTGGAATACACAATGATGCTAAGATTGATATAGATTGGATCAATGCTGAAGATGTAACTAATGAAAATGCAGCTGAGATACTTAAGGATGCTGATGGAGTATTAGTTCCAGGAGGATTCGGAGATAGAGGAGTAGAAGGAAAGATTGCTGCTGCTAAGTACGCTAGAGAGAACAAAGTTCCTTTCTTTGGAATATGTCTTGGAATGCAATTATCAGTAGTAGACTTTGCAAGAAACGTTGCAGGTTTAGATGGAGCTCATTCTTCAGAGCTTGATCCAGAGACTAAATATCCAGTTATAGCTTTAATGGAAGATCAAGAGGGTATTGAAGATATGGGTGGAACAATGAGACTTGGAGTTTATCCATGTAAGATATACAAAGATACTAAAGCTTATGAAGCTTATGGAGAAGAGTTAATATATGAAAGACATAGACATAGATTCGAGTTCAATAATGAGTACAAAGAGTTATTAACTAAAGCAGGACTTATAATTTCAGGAATATCTCCAGATGAGAGATTAGTTGAAATAATAGAGCACAAAGATCACCCTTGGTTCGTTGCTGGACAGTTCCATCCAGAATTCAAATCAAGACCAACAAGACCACATCCATTATTTAGAGAATTTATAAAGGCTGCTGCAAAGTAGAGATAAGCAAGAGCGATAATAATAGAAATTAATTTCTATTATTATCGCTCTTTTTTTATGGATTAAATTTTTGGGAGTGGTTGAGTGAAAAATGAATGGTATCAAAATACCGCTCGTATGTTAAATCCTTTTAATAAAATTCGCTTACGCTCATGGCGCCAACGAATTCTAATGAATTCCGTTGCTTAAATACTAATCATTACATCGTATTGAATATCCTAAACGTTCTAAACTCCCTTACGGTTAGACAACGAACTTTTTTAACGGATATTCAAACGTTGTAATACTAGTTTTATGCAAAAGTATTTAAATCACTCACTAATATTTTAATACCATTTATTTTTTTAGATTAGTGGTTAGTATTTGAATTCAATTTGACTAAAAGATAAAAAGAGTAAAACAATACAATTGGAAAATAGATAAATAAAATATGATAAATTTACCAAGGAACAAATATCCTTAAAACTAGTAATTGCAACCTATAGAAGAAAAATATAACAAATATATTACAGAACAGCTCTATTTTGTAATATATTTGTAATGGATTTTTTTCATGAATTAACATATAATTACTCTTGTAAGGATACAAGAAAAATTATCCATGTAAATTATAGTCAAACTTTTATAATGTTACAAGAAAGTTGATATTTATTACAAAAACATTACAAAGTAGCTTTACTTGTTGACTGGTAAATTTTACAGTGGTATAATTTTCATGAATAATAAAGTAAAACCATTTTATATAATAAATGGTGATTTACATAAATTAAGGGAGGAATATAAGAATATGAAGAATACTAAAAAAGTTCTTTCAGTTGCATTAGCTGGTGCTTTAGCATTCGGATCTATGGGTTCTGCATTTGCTGCTGGAACAATAACTGAAGGTATAGATAACAAAGATATGGTTAAAGCTGTTGAGAGATTATCAGCATTTGGAATAGTAAATGGTATGGAAGATGGAAAATACCATGCAGAAATGGAATTAACAAGAGCTCAATTCTCTAAAATGTTAGTTGAAGCTTTAGGATTAAAAGAAGCTGCAGTAGCTGCTCAAGGTATTAGACCTGACTTTAACGATGTTGATGCATCTTGCCAATGGGCTTGGGGATACATAAACGTAGCTTCAGGACAAAACTTAATCAAAGGTATGGGTGCTAAAAACTTCGCTCCAAATGATAAAGTAACTTATGCTCAAGCATTAACAATGCTTGTTAGATCTTTAGGATACAAAGATGAGTTCTTAAAAGGAACTTGGCCAGGAAACTACATCGCTAAAGCTAACGATGAAGATATAACTGATGATGTTAAATTAAATAGTGGAGCAGTAAACAGAGGAGATGCTGCTGTATTATTAGACAACACTTTAGATGCTCAAATTATAAAAGCAAGCTCTTTCAGCGAAGATTACTTCGATACAAATGATAATGCAATCAGATATGAAAAGGGTAAAACTTTATTAGAAGAAAAATTACAAATAGATAAGTACAAAGAAGCTTATATAACTGCAGTTCCAAGAGTAAGCTCTGGATTAGGTAAGAATGAAATAGAAATAAAATATGAAGCAGACACTAATAAAGAAGTAACTAAGAGACTAGATGTTAAAGCGGATTTAGATCTTGGTAACTATATAGGAGAAAACTTAACTGTATATGTTAACGATGATGACGAAGTATTCTATGTAGAAAAAGAAGAAAAGCAATTCAAAGTATATTACGATATCGTAGGTGGAGCAACTGAGAAGGATGGAATAAACCTTGTTAAGGCTGATGATGATTACGATTTCGCTAAGGATGCTAAGATATACTTAGATAACGATTCAAGATCTGAAAAACAATTCATAGAAGATATGAAATCAGAAAATCAAGTATTTGCTAAGGTAGTTCTTGATAAAGATGGTAAAGTTGCTGTAGTAGATGCTTATACTGATAACAAGGTAAAAGCAGGAGTGGTTACTAAAGTAGATACAGATAAAGAAGTTTTATCTTTCTTTGAAGAAAGTGAAGCTACAGATTCTGTTAACTTAAAGGATGATCCAGATAAGTACTACGTGTACAATAACTCTGGAGAAAAAATGGAGTTAAAAGATATTAAAGCAAACGATGTTGTATATATTACAGAAGCTACTAACCAAACTACTAAAGACAAAGAATGGTATGTATATGTAGTAAGAGAAACTGTTGAAGGTGAATTCAATGATTATAAAGTAGCTGGAGACGATGAAAAAGTTAAAATAGGAGACAAAGAATATAAGTTAGGATATGTTAAAACTATATCGTTAAACAACAATGGAGATATAGATAGAGTAGATGATGATTTATTAGCAGATGCTTCTGATTCATCTGAGAAAGTGTTAGCTATATTCGATGCAGCTGGTAAGATAAGACATATAACAACTGCTGCTAAAGTTAACTCAGGATTATACGGTATAGTAACTAGAGTTGATGATGGATTAGCTAATAGAGTTAAGTTATTCAATAACGAAGGTAAAGAAGTAGTATACGATGTAGATATGACTGAAAGTGAATTTACTACAGCATTCGGATCAACTAATCAAAATAACAAAGCGTTTATGATTGAATATGGTGTAAATAAAGATGGAGAATTAGAAGATGTAGTTGTATTAGGTAACATAGATAAAACTACAAAAGCTATAACTTATACTTCTGATGCTCAAATGAATGATATGTCAGGTGCTGATGTATATGATGCTATAGGAAGATCTTCTTTAGCTAAAGATAAGAATAACAAAGTAACTGTTGATGATAAAGTTGTAGCATTTAACTTATCTGATTATGTAAATACTTTAGATTCTGATGACATAGAAGTATTAACTTGGGAGAAGGTATTAGACCAAGAAGAAACTACAGAATTAGATTATATATATAGACATGAAGATGGAGACACTAATAAGAGAGTTGACGCTGTATTCTTCACTAAAGGATTAGATCCAGTAGGTGATGATATAATAGCAGGATATGTTATAGATAACTATAAAAAAGGTTCTGACGATTACATCAAGGTTGCTTTATTTGATGGAGAAGTTAAGACTTACAAGCTAGACCTTAAGAGTTCTTCAGATAAAAACTTATTAGAAGATGAGAAGGTTGCTTTATTTAAGTTAGATTCTGATGGAGAAGTTAAAGAAGCTTTAACAAGCGGAAAAGATAGCGATTACACTTATGAAGTTAAATCTAACTTAAAAGTTACAAGCAAAGATGGAAGCTACATCACTGTAGCTGGAAAAGAATACAAAGTAAATAGTAAAGCTGTTATCTACAAAGAGGATGACAAAAAAGGATTATTCGATGTTAAGAAAAATGAGTATATAAATATAGCTCTTAGAGATAATGAAGTAGTAGCTATTGAAATATTGGGAGATAATGCATCAGATGTAACAGATGGAGAAATTAAAGATGCTAAAACTATAGAGGTTGTTGCAAATGATGGATCTTATATAATAATAGATGCAGTTAAATATCCAGTTCCTACTTCTATGAAAACTGCAATAGCACAATTAAAAGTTAATGATAAGATAGCTTTTAAATCTACTGCAGCAGATAAAGAGATATACCAAGTAACTGGATTAGAATTAAATAAAGATGTTACTGCTTCTGTTACAGGATATGACTTCAACGATTTAACTGTTTATGGAAATGTTTTAGTAAATGCTGAAGATACTACTAATACTCATAAAACAGTTGTTGAGGACTTAAATGTAGAAGGAAACTTAACTGTATCATCTGAAGTTACTAAAGACTTCGGAATGGATGATGTAAAAGTTACAGGAACTACTATAATAAATGGTGGAGATGACCAAACTGTTGTATTAAACAGCTGTAACTTAAAAAATGTAGAAGTTAACAAGAGAGAAGTAGGAGTTGTATTACAAGGCGGAACTACTGCTAAGGAAGTTGTTGTAAATACAAATGCTAAAATAGATGCAGGATCTACTACTGTTAAGGTAATAGTTAAAGCATCAGGTGCTTCAGTTACAGGAACTAATGTTACAGTTGAAAAAGATGGAGCTAAATTAGTTAAGCCTGAGTTAACAGGTGCTGAGTTAGCTGTATCAGAAAAGACTTATATAGTAAGAGTTGAAGCTGATAAAGCAATCGAAATCAATGATGCAACAGGACACGGTAATGTAGTAGTTACTGGTAATACAGTTGATGAAGTTAAAGTAGCTAACAATGGATTAAACATAGAATTTGCTAATCCTAAGTCTATGGCGGATATAGCTGTAACAGTAGAAGCTAAAACTGTAAATACTGAAGGAGCTAAAAGCTTAACTAATGATGTAAAAACATATAAATTCACTTACAATGAAACATCTAAAAAATGGGAAATAAAAAAATAAGAAGCTAAATAAATAATATAAAAAAATGAGGTATATTTATACCTCATTTTTTTAATGAATTAAAAGGAGGATATGTATGAAAAAGGTATTATTATTCATACTATTAATAACGATAAGCGTATCTTTAATAGGTTGTTCGTCTGAAAAAGAAACTAAAGATACATCAAATCAAAACTACGATAAAGCAACTATACTTATCAATGAGCAAAAATATGATGAAGCAAAAACTATTATTGAACAAGCTATGAAAAAAGATAAGGACAATGGTAAATATGATAACTTATTAGGTTATATATACTTACAACAGCAGGATTATGAAAAATCTCTTTCTTACTATGAAAGTTCAATTAAAAAATCTCCAGAACTAGTTGACTCATATAACAATATAGCGGGTATAAAGATGATGAAAGAAAAATATGATGAAGCATTAACTTTTATAGATAAAGGATTAGAAGCTGATTCTAAAAATGATATGCTTCTTTATAAAAAAGGACAGATTTTATTTACTAAACAAAAATATGAAGAAAGCATAAAAGCTTTAGAAACTATAACTAATTTGGATAAATACTATGATGCATATAGATTCATAGGATTTGGTTCTCTTAACCTAAAGAATAATGAAAAAGCTAAAGAAGTCTTTAATAAATATATAGAAAAAGCTCCAGATGGAGAAGAGAAAGAACAAATAAAACAGCTTTTAAATCAAATATAAGATATAGTTATTTCAATAAAAAGTCCCGATATTGTCAAAAAAACGATACGGGGCTTGTTTTTTCTTTTATATTCCAAATTTTTCGATGAAAAAATGCTAAATATTTGATATACTATATAAGAATGTATTAAAGTAAGAAAATTAATTTTATATAATAATGAAAAAATCGTATTTACGGATAAATATATATTTTACCTAGGAGGAAACAAAATGGATTTTTTAAACAGTTTTATAAATCCTCATGAAGCTAAATTAAAAAAACTGCAAAAAAGAGTTGATAAAATACTAGCTTTTGAAGATACAATGACTAATCTTTCAGATGAAGAATTAAAATTAAAAACAGAGGAATTTAAAGAAAGATTACAAAATGGTCAAACTTTGGACAATATACTAGAAGAGGCTTTTGCAGTAGTTAGAGAAGCATCTTTTAGAGTTCTTGGAATGAAACACTTTCCTGTTCAGCTAATAGGAGGAATGGTTCTTCATGAAGGGAATATTGCTCAGATGAAGACAGGTGAAGGGAAAACACTAGTGTCAACACTTCCTACATATCTTAACGCTTTAACGGAAGATGGAGTATTCGTTATAACTGCAAATGATTACCTTGCATCTAGAGATAAAGAAGAGATGGGAAGAGTACATGAATTTTTAGGTCTTTCTGTAGGTATTACAAGACGTGAAATGGCTCTACCGCAGAAAAAGGATGCTTATAATTGCGATGTAATATATGGAACAAATAGTGAATTCGGATTTGATTATTTAAGAGATAACATGGTAACAACAAAGGAGAATGTTATCCAAAGAAAGTTAAATTATGCTATAATTGATGAAGTTGACTCTATACTTATAGATGAAGCGAGAACACCGCTTATAATTTCGGGACAAGGTACTAGACCCTCCCAATATTACATAACAGTAGATAAATTCGTTAAATCATTAGAAGATGATGACTATGAAGTAGATATTGAAAAGCACACTGTAAATCTTACAGATGCGGGAATGGATAAGGTAGAAAGAATATTTGGACTTGATACTATAGCTGATGTAAGAAATACAGAGCTTCTTCATCATATAAGACAAAGCCTTAATGCGAATTATATAATGAAAAAAGATCAAGATTATGTAGTAAAAGATGAACAAATATTGATTGTTGATAAATTCACAGGAAGATTAATGCCTGGAAGAACCTTTGGTGGAGGGCTTCATCAAGCCATTGAGGCAAAAGAAGGAGTAGAAGTTCAAAAAGAGTCTAGAAATTTAGCTACTGTAACTTATCAAAATTATTTTAGAATGTTCAATAAAATATCTGGAATGACAGGAACTGCTTATACTGAAAGAGAAGAGTTTAAGGATATATATGGAATAGAGGTTGTATGTGTTCCTACTAATAAACCAATTCAAAGAATAGATAATGCAGACTTATTATTCAAAACAAAAGAAGCTAAATTTAAAGCTATAGTAAATGAAGTTGAAAAAAGATATAAAAAAGAACAGCCAGTACTTATTGGTACTATATACATAGATGATTCAGAAAAGTTAAGTGAGATGCTTGATGAAAGAAATATAAAGCATAATTTACTTAATGCAAAGCAAGATAAAGATGAAGCGGGTATTATATCACAAGCAGGTCAAAAGGGAGCTATAACTATAGCTACTAATATGGCGGGGCGTGGTACAGATATAAAGCTTGGA
Source organism: Tepidibacter sp. Z1-5 (assembly GCF_037844525.1). NCBI lineage: Bacteria > Bacillati > Bacillota > Clostridia > Peptostreptococcales > Peptostreptococcaceae > Tepidibacter > Tepidibacter sp. Z1-5. The sequence continues at coordinate 12,051 of NZ_JBBMMD010000016.1, forward strand.
GAAGGAGTAGCTGAAGTTGGAGGTCTGTTTGTACTAGGAACAGAAAAACATGATTCAAGAAGGATTGATGATCAGCTTAGAGGGCGTTCAGGACGTCAAGGAGACCCAGGAGAAAGTAAGTTCTATGCATCATTAGAAGATAGCATGTTTGAAAAAATAGATAAAGTGCATTTAGAAAGAGTTAAAAAAATAGTTGATAAATTCAACTTAGAAGATGATGAAGCTATAGAAGATAAATTAGTAGTAAAATCAATAGCGGGAATACAACAAAGTGTAGAAAATGTTAATTATAATATTAGAAAAAATACTCTTAAATTTGATGAGATTTTAAATAAACAAAGAGAAACAATATATAATGAAAGAAACAAAATATTAAACGGAGAAGATATGAGTGACTTTATAAAAATAATAATACAAGAGGTTGCTGATAAAATTGTTGATATACATACATCTAATTCTCCTTATCCAGAAGAATGGGATTTAGTTTCTTTTCAAGAAGATTTAAATGAAAAACTATATTTTGATAATAAGATAAACTTAAAAGATTTAAGTTTAGATGAAATAGAAAATCTAGATAAGGAAGAACTTAAAGAACAAGTGCGAAATGAAGCTCTTGAAATATATAGACAAAAAGAAGAAAACATAGAAACTGAGCAGTTGAGATACATAGAAAGACTTACATTGATGAAGACAATAGACCAAAAATGGGTTGATTACTTAGATATAGTTGAACAGATAAGACAAGGAATCGGATTCCATCATGTAGGTAAAGCAGATCCTGTAAGAGTTTTTAATGATGAAGCTTTTAGGCTTTTTGATGATATGCTTAGTGAAGTAAAAGAATTAACTATAAAATCATTATTTGTACTTGGAGGATTTAACTTTAAGGAAGCAGCTGAAAAAGCAGAAGAAGAAAAAGATAAAGCAGAAAAAGTATTAGAACTTGAAGATAAATATAAATTAAATAGAGAACATTTGCCTAAAATACCTAAAAATACTCCTAAACTAGCATTTAATGTTGATATTAATGCAAATGAGGAAATAAAAGTACAAACAGATCTGTATTATATGGAAGAAGGATATGAGAAGAAGTTAGAAGGTTATGAGAACGAATTAACTGTTAAAGGAGCATTTAAGGTAGAATTCAACAAACAAAATGATAAAGATTGGGATTTAGGATGGTATCAAATTAAAGTTCTTGTATTAGGGCAAGAAGCAAGTGTTATAAACTTTTTAATAGTAGAGCAAGAAAATACACCAAATACTAATATTCAAGATGTTAGATTTTTCTCTGAAAAATTAGAAAGCATAAATTTTGATTTTAAATTAGCTAATTTCGACAAAAACACTGTAAAGGTTAATTTAAGACATAAACAAAATGATTTAGGAACATTTGATGCACCTGTTCAAGATGGAAATGTAAAAATAAATATAAAAAGACCATCTGATGGATGGATAAAAGATTTATACAGTCTTATAGTACTTACTGATAAAAATAATATAATAATACCTTTTGTAATAGGAGAAGAATTTAGAGAAAATGAAAATATATCTATAAGTTTTTCACTAAACATTCCTGAAGGAGCAGAGGTTGTTTTAAATGGGAAAATTACTTGTTTAAATGAAGAAGAAATCGTAGCTAATGTACCTATTAAAATAAATAGATCTGGAAACTTTAATGTTAACTTTGATAGAAATGACATGAGCTGGAAGCAAGGAATGTATAAATTTGAATTATTATCTAGCAATGAAGTTATATTAGTCAAGCACTTTTTAGTAAAGTAGCAATATAGGAGGGAAAATTAATGAATGCTATAAAGATACCAAGACAGATACAAGACTACCTTTGGTTCAGGTATTTACCAGAAACAACTTACAAAACTTATGTTATGGTAGGATATTTGCAACAACAAAAGTTAAAAGGAGAAGAAGCTAGTAAAAAGCTTTTAACTACTGATTTTGAAATAGAAACAGAAGTAGGACCTATGAGAGAGCAAAAAGAGATAGCATTAAATAAATTAGGTCAAAAATATCCAGAAAACAGAATGGAAGATATAAAGATTCTTTTAGACTACAGACTTATAAACGTAGCAAAAGACCAAAATGAAAATTTAATATATCTACATAATACACCTCTTCCAAGACCAGAAGAAGTACTTAATTTAGATGAAGAAGAAAAAGAGATTCTTGAAAAAATAAAATTTGAATACAAACATCAAAATGTGTTTAATCAATTATTAACATTACTTTTAAATAGTAATGGTAATATGTTAACTACACTTGATAATATACATTCAGTAATTAAAGTAAAACATTCTGATATTAAAGAAGTAATAAATTACTTAATAGAAGAAGGGTCAATAAAAATAAAATCAGATAAAGAAGCAATGCAGCTTAGAAAAAATGATAAATTATACTTAAGCATTGTAAAAGAAGTATTTGAAGAAAAAAGATTTGTAATAAGTTAATAAATTGTAAAGTCCCATATTATTTATATTAATTTAAAATAATATGGGGCTTTTACTTACAGATTGTAAAATGTGGGAGTTGTTTTTGTTTATTTTCTATAGAATAGAAGTAGACTGCAAGGAAAGGAGTTACAATTAATGATAGCTGAAGAAAGTAAAAAAAGTATAGGAATAGATATTGGAATAATATTATTAGGAATAGTGCTGTTTTTTACGCCTTTTTTTAGAGGGCTTTACTTTGAAAAAGAAATGTATAGGGTAATTACAGCTTTATCTGTAGTGTTTTCTTTTATTGTAATAAAAAATATTAAATCTAAAGAAAAAATAAATATACATTCTTTAATGCAGTACTTTGGAATTGCTTTTGTATTTACATATTTAATTAATTTTCCTTTTGCAATAAACAAAAGTATTGCTGTTTATGAAGTTATAAAAAATGTAACATACATTATATTATTTATGATAATAAGTAATATAATAAAAAATGATAAACAAATAAGTTTTTTAAATTGGATTTTTATTTTAAGTGGAGTAGTAGTTTCGATTATAGGATTTGGATCTTCATTTGGAACATTTTCATATAAAGGAGCTTTTGAAGCTGGAATGATAAATTCAACATTTCAGTACCACAATACATTCGGAGCTTATATGCTTGGAGTTTTAGTTTTATCTATTGGAGAAATATCAGAAAGTAAATCTTTTAAAAACTATATATTAAGTGGAATATCATATATTTTATTTATTGGATTGATTTTCTCTTACTCAAGGGGAGCATGGTTATTACTTCCTTTAGCAGCTTTAATTATGTTTATATTATTAGATAATATAGGGTTAAAAAGAGTAAGTATAGCTACAATTAGTATTATCTTAGGATTTGGAGTATCTTTTTCTAATGTATACAAAGCTGTTAATTCTAATCTAAGTAGTGGATGGACATTTATAATAGTAGGATTTTTAGTTTCGGTTATAGTATCATTAATATTAGATAAATCATCTGAAAAACTACCTAATATAAACATTAAAAAGAAGTACATAGCAATAACAATAATAGGAGTAACAGTAGTGCTTGGAGGATTATTTTTAAGTGGTACACTTACAAAGTATCTACCAGAATCTGTGTCACAGAGATTAACAAGTATAAATTTAAAAACATTTACAGTAGTAGAGAGAAATGTATTTTATAAAGATGCTCTTAAGGTAGTAAAAGATTATTTTATAATAGGAACTGGTGGAGGAGGATGGGAAGCTTTATATCCTCAATATCAAACTTACGAGTATACAACAACACAAACTCATAACTACTTAATGCAAGTTTTTGTTGAAGTTGGAATATTAGGATTGATATTTCTTATAGGATTATATTTATCAACACTATACTCAAGCTTTAATATAATTAGAAACTCAAAAGATAATAGAACTATAGGTGTAATAACAGCAGTTATTGTACTTGTAATTCATACATTTATAGATTTTGATATGTCTTTAAGTTCATACGCATTATTAATATGGGCACTTTTAGGAATAATAGCTTCTAAAGATAAAGAGATTGAATCTAAGTTTAATGTTAAACTAATTAATACCAACCCTTTAATAGCTGGAGTTCTAAGTATAATAGTATTAATAACTTCAGGTATGTTTAATATGGGTACTTTGAATTATAACAAAGGTTTAAAAGAATATAAAAGTGAAAACTACGAAGAAACAATAACGTATTTTGAAAAAGCTTCAAAATACAAACCTTTTGAAGTAGACTATAAGCTTGATTTATCAAGTGTTCAAAATTATGTAGGATTATCTGAGAATAAAGATGAATTAGTTCAAAAATCAAAAGAAAATATGGATAAGTTATTAGAAATTAATGAAAGAGATTTACAAACACTAGTTAATGCAACAAGATTTTATCTACAATATGGAGATATAGATAAAGGAATAGAACTAACAGATAAATCTGTACAGTATTATCCATTAAGAGATGATGCATATACACATTATATAAATGTTTACTATACTTTAGGAACTAATTTTGTTAATAAAGATAGAGCTAAAGCAAAAGAATATCTTGAGAAGATAGTAGAGATGGACAAAAATATAATACAATTAAATCAAGAGTTAGATAATAGAAAAAATACATTATTAAAAGATGTACAGGATGTACCAGAAAGTTATGTTAATGATAGATTCAAAATAAATATAAGCGAAAAGTCAACTAATCAAATAAATCAATCTAAGATATTATTAAATTCTCTATAAAAATTATTATATTGTAAGACTATATAAAGCTGTTAGATCATAAATCTGACAGCTTTTATAATTTTATAACAAATAACATTGAAGAATGTTGTAATTTTATATACAATATAAGTTGGATAGCTATTAATGAATATATTAGTAAAATAAATTACTTATGAATTATAATTATATGAAAGTATACAAACTTAGGAGGATTTTATGAAAGGGATAGTATTAGCAGGAGGGTCTGGCACAAGACTTTATCCTATAACTAAATCAATATCAAAACAGTTATTACCTATATATGATAAGCCAATGATATATTACCCTATATCTGTACTTATGCTTGCAGGTATCAAGGAAATACTTATAATATCAACACCTAGAGACTTACCTATGTATAAAGAACTTTTAGGAGATGGAAGTGACTTAGGAATATCATTTGAATATAAGGTTCAGGAAAAGCCGAATGGTTTAGCAGAGGCATTTATAATAGGAGAAGACTTCATAGGAGATGAGAGTGTAGCCTTAGTTTTAGGAGACAATATATTCTATGGACAAAGCTTTAGTGAAATACTTAAAAGAGCATCATCTTTAAAAGATGGAGCTATTATATTTGGATATTATGTTAAGAACCCAACAGCATTTGGGGTTGTAGATTTTGATGATAAAGGAAATGTATTGTCTATAGAAGAAAAACCGGACAAGCCTAAGTCAAATTATGCAGTGCCAGGTCTATATTTTTATGACAACGATGTTATTGAAATAGCCAAGACTGTTAAGCCGTCTGACAGAGGAGAGGTTGAAATAACTAGTGTAAATAATGAATATCTAAAAAGAAAGAACCTTAAAGTAGAATTATTCGGTAGAGGAATGGCTTGGCTTGATACGGGAACACATAGTGGGCTTTTAGAAGCTAGTAATTTTGTAGAGGCAGTTCAAAAAAGACAAGGTCTATACATAGCATGTCTTGAAGAAATAGCTTACAGAATGGGATATATAGATGAAAATAAGTTATTAGAGCTTTGTAAACCGCTTTTAAAAACAGACTACGGTAAGTATTTAGAAGATATAGCTAATGGAATATAAAGAGGTGAAATTATGGGGAATTTTAAATTTATAAAAACAAGTATAGAAGATTTATATATTATAGAACCCAAAGTATTTGGAGATAATAGAGGATACTTTATGGAGACGTACAATAAGAAGGATTTCAATGAAGAAGGACTTTATATGGAATTTGTACAAGACAATGAATCTAAATCTTCCAAAGGAGTTTTAAGAGGACTTCATTTTCAGACTAAGCATACACAAGGAAAACTAGTTAGAGCAACTAAGGGTGAGGTTTTCGATGTGGCAGTAGATCTAAGAAAAAACTCTCCTACTTATGGAAAGTGGGAAGGTGTAATTCTGAGTGAAGAAAATAAAAGACAGTTTTATGTTCCGGAAGGATTTGCACATGGATTCTTAGTTTTATCAGATGAAGCTGTGTTCAATTATAAATGTACAGATTACTATGCTCCAGAATACGATGGTGGAGTACTTTGGAATGATCCAGATATAAATATAGAGTGGCCTTTAGATGGAATTGATAAGATTCTTCTTTCTGAAAAAGATAAGAAACAACCATTGTTTAAAGATTTAAATTTACCATTTGAGTATAAAGGAGATAAGTAGATGAAGAATATATTAGTTACAGGTGGAGCCGGTTTTATAGGTTCTAATTTTGTTAGATATATGATTGATAAATACGATAGTTATAGAATAGTTAATCTAGATTTGCTTACTTATGCAGGTAATTTAGAAAATCTAAAAGGAATAGAAGAAAATAAGAATTATAGATTTATAAAAGGATCTATAACTGATAAAGAATTAATCAAAAATATATTCGAAGAAGAAAATATAGATTGTGTAATAAATTTTGCAGCAGAATCTCATGTAGATAGAAGTATAGAAGATCCAGAAGTATTTGTTAAAACTAATGTATTAGGAACTCAAATACTTCTGGATATAGCAAAGAATAATTGGATTACAGGAAAAGATGAATTGGGATATCCTATGTATAAAGAAGGTGTTAAATATCTTCAAGTTTCTACAGATGAAGTATATGGAGCATTAGGAAAGGATGGTATGTTTACAGAGATAACACCTTTATCACCAAATAGTCCATATTCATCATCAAAAGCATCGGCAGACATGATAGTTAGAGCATACAGTGAAACATTTAAATTACCAATTAATATAACTAGATGTTCAAATAACTATGGCCCATATCAATTCCCAGAGAAGTTAATACCGCTTATGATAGCTAATTGCTTGAATGAAAAAGATTTACCTGTATATGGAGATGGAATGCAGATAAGAGATTGGCTTCATGTTAAAGATCACTGCGGAGCTATAGATACAGTTCTTCATAAAGGGAAATTAGGAGAAGTTTATAATGTAGGTGGAAACAATGAAAAAGCAAATATAGAAATAGTTAAAATTATAATAGAGACACTTGGAAAATCAGAAGAATTAATTAAATATGTACAAGACAGACTAGGACATGATAGAAGATATGCAATAGATAATACAAAGATTACGACTGAACTTGGTTGGGAACCTGAGTATACTTTTGAAGAAGGAATTAAAGAAACTATTCAGTGGTATTTAGATAATACAGATTGGTGGGAAAATATAATTTCTGGAGAATACATGGAGTATTATGAAAAAATGTATGGAAATAGATAGCTTTTAAATGTGAGAAATAAGAACATTAGCTATGATGTTTTTTAAAGGAGCGGAATTAATAGTGTTAAATAAATTAAAAGAATTTATATGTTTTTTAAAAGATATATTATTAAGTAGAAGATTGATTTTTGAACTATCTAAAAATGATTTTAAAGTAAAATATGCGGGATCATATTTAGGTATAATATGGGCATTTGTTCAACCAATTATAACAATTCTTGTATTCTGGTTTGTTTTTCAAGTTGGATTTAAATCAGCACCAGTGCAAGACTTTCCTTTTATACTATGGTTAATTTGTGGTATGGTGCCATGGTTCTTTTTTTCAGAAGCTCTTAACAATGCAACCGGTTCTTTAATAGCGTATAGTTACTTAGTTAAAAAGGTTGTTTTTAGAGTAAGTATACTTCCTATAGTTAAAATAATATCTTCTTTATTTGTACATATATTTTTTATTGTATTTATATTTATAATGTTTTTTCTATATGGATATGAACCTAGCATATATAATATTCAAGTTGTATACTATTCTTTTGCAATGACAGTATTGCTTTTGGGATTATCTTGGATAACTTCATCAATAATAGTATTCTTAAAGGATACTAGTGAAATTGTTGCTATAATTCTTCAATTTGGATTTTGGTTAACTCCTATATTTTGGTCTTATAAAACGCTACCAATAAAATATGCTAAGATATTCAAGTTAAATCCTATGTATTACATAGTTGAAGGATATAGAGATACATTTATTAATCATGTTTGGTTTTGGGAAAGATATAATCAAACTTTTTATTTTTGGGTAGTAACATTTATATTATTTATGTGTGGTGCTTTATTGTTTAGAAAATTAAGACCTCACTTCTCTGATGTTTTATAATAGGGAGGAAAAATATGAGCGATAGAGTTGTTAAATTTAAGAATGTTTCTAAAGTATATAAATTATATGAGAAACCAATAGATAGGCTTAAAGAGTCATTAAGTTTAATTAGAAAAAAATATCATAAAGACTTTTATGCATTAAATAATATCTCTTTTGAAATAGAAAAAGGAGAGACAATAGGAATAATAGGAACAAATGGGTCAGGGAAATCTACTTTATTGAAAATATTAACAGGAGTATTAACTCAAACTCAAGGAAATGTAGATGTAAAAGGTAAAGTATCTGCTTTACTTGAATTAGGAACAGGCTTTAATGTTGAATATTCTGGAATAGAAAATATTTATCTAAATGGAACCTTGATGGGACTCACAAAAGAAGAAATAGATAAAAAAAAGGATTTTATAATAAAATTTGCAGATATAGGAGATTTCATATATCAGCCAGTAAAGAATTATTCTAGTGGGATGTTTGTTAGGCTAGCTTTTGCAGTTCAAGCTTCAATGGATCCTGAAATATTAATAGTAGATGAAGCTTTAGCTGTAGGGGATGCTGCTTTTTCATTAAAATGTATGAATTATATGAGAAAACTTATAAAAAGTGGAGTAACTGTTATTTTTGTTACACATGATATACAAACCATTAGGAGTTTTTGTAATAAAGTTATATGGATTGAAAAGGGAAAATTAAAATCTATAGGAAATCCATATGATGTTACATCCGAATATACACGCTATTTATTTAGCAAAAACGAAAATAATGATGATGATAACTATAATCAAAATACCCAAATAGATCAAAATACAATCTACAAAGATAATTTTAAGTATGATAAAAAAAATGATATTAAGTACGAAACTTTTGAATCTTCCACTAGATGGGGAAATGAAGATATTCAAATAATGGGTATGAAACTAATGAATAATAAAAATATTGAAACTGATGTACTAGAATGGGGAGAAGAAATAACTATAATTTTTAAAATTAGAGCGATGAAAACAATAAATTCTTTTAATATAGGATGTGGCTTTAGTTTTAGAAATAAAAATGCTTTAGATATAATTACATCTACAACTATAGAAGAAGGAAAAAGAATAGGTCCTTTAAAAAAAGATGAAGAGGTATATATAGAATTTAATTTAAAGAATATTTTATGTCCAGGAGAATATTCTTTAATTTTAGCTGTGGAAGATAGACATGATTCAGAACCTATGTATTATGATTATATAGAAAATGCAAGGGTTTTTAAAGTTGTATCACAAAAAAAAGTTTTTTCTTTGGTTAATATTGACATTGATCAAAAAATATTCAAATGATTAAGATTATCATAATAAAGATAATATTTTTTAGGATAGAGGGATATGAAAATGAATGATATAAATTCAAAAGATTGGTGGAACAATTATTTTATGAATGAATGGGAAAAAAATGGAGGGAAAGAACAATCTTCATTTTTTATGAAAACTATAATTGATAATATTCCACATCTAGTAAAAGAAAAAATAAAAAGTAATTATTCTATATTAGATCTGGGATGTGCTTTAGGTCAAGGGACTAAAATTTTAAAAGAAAATTTTAAAAATAATCATGTTATAGGTATGGATTTTTCAAAAGTAGCTATAGAAAAAGCAAAAGATTTGAACCCTGAACTAGATTTTTATTGTAACAATATTGAAAATTTAGAGAAAAGTTTTGATATTATAATTTCTAGTAATTGTTTAGAACATTTTGAAAATCCTCTTGAAGAATTAAATAAACAATTAAAATATGCAAAAAAGTTATACATTTTAATGGTTCCTTATAATGAAGATCCATTATCTACCTATCACAAAAGTAAATTTTTAGAAAATAGTTTTCCTGAGTATATATGTAAATCTAAATTGATATTTAAAAAAATAATAAATATGAAGAATAGTAGCTATTGGCCAGGGGAGCAGATAATTGCAATATATGAAAAAGAAGAACTTAATATAGAAAATAATTTAAATTTTTCTAGAGTAGAAACTTGGGATGAAATAGCAAATTCTTACAATAATCAAATAACAGAAGAAGAAATAGAAATTACTAAAGAAATAACAAAGATTTTTCATAAATATAATATAAATGAAAATGATAAATTATTAGAATTAGGATGTGGTAGTGGTCATATATCAGGTTTATTAAATAAGCAAGGATTTAATACAACTTTAATTGATTTTAGCAAAGTTGCTTTAGAAAAGTCGAAAAAGTTTTTTGAGTTCTATAATCTAAAAGGGCAATTTATACAAGAAAATATGTTTAAGCTTGATAAAGTTAAACCAATGTATGATGTTATTTGGAATAGTGGAGTTATGGAGCATTTTAATGATGAAGATTTATTAGAAGCTTTTATAGCTATAAGAAAAAAAGTTAAAAAATACTTTATATTTATAGTCCCAAATCCAGAGTCTTTATCATATTTATTTTTCAGATATAATTTAATGTCCAAGGGAAAATGGAGTTATGGCAAAGAATATCTAAGAAGAGACTATGAAAAATTTTTAAATGATAGTGGGTTTGAATTAATAGGGGAGAGATATATAGCTTCTAAAATGACGGAATATTTATTTTCTGTTTCTAATTCCGATATGGATATAAAAGAGTATTTTCATCAATTTGTGGAAAATAATTTACTACCAGAAAAAGAAAAATATTTAAAAATTTACATAGCAGCTCCATCTGAAAATATAAATAATAAAAATACCAAAGAATCAAATGATAAGGAAAACACAGAGAATATTACTGAAATTTTTGATTTAAGAGCTATTATTTTTGGATTAGAAAATAATATAAATATTCTGAAAAACACTAAAAACAATTACGAAACGAAATTAATTGAAAAAGATGAATATATAAAACCATTATTAGATAATTTGAAAGAACAAACTAAAGAGATAGAAGGGCAAAATCAAAAAATAAAAGAACAAACTAAAGAAATACAAGGACAAAATGAAAAAATAGAAGAGCAAACTAAAGAAATACAAGGACAAAATGAAAAAATAGAAGAGCAAACTAAAGAAATACAAGAACAAAATGAAAAAATAGAAGAGCAAACTAAAGAGATAGAAAAACAAGAAAATAATATATTGATTTTAAATGATAGAGAAAGATTATATAGCAAAGAATTAAATCAGATAAAATTTGAATTAAAACAAATTCATAAATCGGATTTTTGGAAGCTAGCATTAAAATATTATAGATTCCGAGATAATGTATGGCCATTTAATAAAATATATAAACATATACAGAAAAAGAATTTAGAAAAACTACAAAAAAACAGAATTGATAACAATATAAATAACTTAAATAATCAAACAAATAAAAATAATAATATAACATCTGAAATAAAGTTTAAAAAACATGAGAAGTATCAGAAAAATGACATATTATTTATGTCTATAATAGATTGGAATTTTAGACATCAAAGACCTCAACATTTAGCATCTTATATGGCAGAACAAGGGCATAGAGTATTCTATTTTAATGCTAATTTTACTGAGAGATCCTTAAAAATTGAAAAATTAACAGAAAAATTAAAGGTGTTAACTTTACCTAATGAATTTGGGCAAAGAATTTATGACATTGATTTTAGTAATCAAATAGGTAAAATAGAAAAACAATTAGATCAGATTATTCTAGAGCATGGAATAAAAGATTGTGTTATATTTGTTGAATATCCAACATGGGTTCCAGCAATACGATTCTTGAAAGAAAAATATAAATTCAAAGTTATATTTGATTATTTGGATGATTTTACAGGATTTAATACAACTAATCCGACTTTGATAGATAGCAATGAAAAACTTTTTAATATGAGTGATCAAATAATTGCAACCTCTCAGTACTTATATGATAAAGCAAAACAAAAAAACAGTAAAGTAACTATTGTTAGAAATGGAACAGAATATAAACATTTTAATGAAGCTTTAGATAGTAGTGAAATAAAAAATAATAAAAGACCTATTATAGGTTATTATGGTGCTATCGCAGAATGGTTTGATATAGCAAAGGTTAAGTATATTGCACAACATAGGCCGGAATGGGATATTATCCTTATAGGGGATAGTACTTATGCGGATGTAGAAGAATTAAAAAACTTAGAAAATGTAAAGTTATTAGGAGAAAAGAAATATCAAGAACTACCAAACTATTTAAAGGATTTTGATGTTTGTATTATACCTTTTAAAACAGATATTGATTTAATTAAAGCAACAAATCCAGTTAAATTTTATGAATATTTAAGTGCAGGAAAAAAAGTAGTATCTACAGAAATACCTGAATTAGAGGAATTTAAAGATAGGTTAGTATATTTAACTAATGACAATGAAAAGTTTTTACAATATACTGAAAAATGTTTATATGATAAGGATGAATTGCTTTCATTAGAAGATAAATTAGAATTTGCTAAAAATCAAGATTGGAAAGAAAGATCTAAAAAAATAGAACAAATAGTTAAGAAAAGACATGGGTTAGTTAGTATTATACTTGTTACTTTTAACAATTTAGAATTTACTAAAGAGTGTATCGATAGTATTTTAAATAAAACAGCTTATCCTAACTATGAATTAGTAATCGTAGATAATAAGTCAAGTGATGATACTCCAGAGTATTTAAAAGAGTTACAAGATAAATACCCTAATATAACTATAATATTAAATGAAGAAAATTATGGATTCGCTAAAGGGAATAATATAGGAATTAAACATGCTAAGGGAGATTATATTATTTTACTTAATAATGATACCGTTGTAACTAAAGGTTGGATTACAGGATTAGTAAAACATTTAGATAGAGATAATAATTTAGGTTTAGTGGGGCCTGTTACAAATTCCATAGGAAATGAATCTAAAATTAATGTTAGTTATAGTAATATTAAAGACATGGATGATTTTGCAGAGGAATATACGAATGTACATTTTAATGAATTATATAAAGATATAGGCGTTTTAGCAATGTTTTGTGTTGCAATAAAAAAAGAAGTATTAGAAGACGTTGGGTATTTAGATGAAAGTTATGGAATAGGGATGTTTGAAGATGATGATTTTTCTTATAGAGTAAAGGGAAAAGGATATAATATTGCTTGTGCTGAAGACGTTTTTATTCATCATTATGGAAGTGTTTCATTTAAAAAAATGGAAGATAAAAAATTTAGAAAAATATTTGAAACTAATAAAAAGATTTTTGAAGAAAAATGGAATACAACATGGACTCCTCACGAATATAGAGAAGGTGTAGAATAAGATAAAAGGAGTTTAAGTATGAATATATTATATTTTTCACCTATATTATGGAATGATTTGAAGCAAAGGCCACAACATATAGCAGAAGAATTATCTTATGAACATAAGGTTTATTATATAGAACCGTCGATTAGCTTTATAAATTCAGTAATAAATAAAAATAATCTATATAAATATAATAAATTTAATGTAAATAAAAATTTAGAAGTTATAAGACCTAGTGGAAAGTACAGACTACCTAAAAGTTTAGAAATTTTTGATGTATTAGGGATTAATAGTTCGTATGAAAAAATTCAATTAAAAAAATTAATACAAAAATGTGATATTATTTGGCTTGGAAGTCCAATATACTATTCTTTGTTTAAAGGTGATAAAGATAAAAAAATAGTATATGACAAAATGGATGATTATGTAACTTTAACTAATAATAAATTACTAAAAAAAATTATAGTAAAAAACGAAGATGAATTAATAAAAAAAGCGTCGATAATTTTCACTACATGTAATATTTTTTTCCAACATATAAAAAATAAAAATAAAAATAAACATGTATTTGTTGTAAATAATGGGGTACCTATTGATTTTGAAAAAACTATAGAGAATGCAAATAATGAAATTGTTAGTGATATTAATAAAATGAAACAAAATGAAAAAGTGATATTTGGATATATAGGAACTATAGATCATTGGTTTGATTATGAGGCTATAAAAAGAATTATAAATCATGATGAAAGATTTCATGTTGTTCTTGTTGGTAAAAATAATATTAATGAATTAGAGCATAATAGAATTCACTATTATGCTCCTGTTTCAAAAAATGAATTGCCTAAAATAATAAATGTTTTTGATTATTGCTTATATACATTTAAGATAAATGAATTTTTAGATACTATAGATCCAGTAAAAATTTATGAATATTTAAGCCTAAATAAAAAAGTTATAGGATGTAAAAGTATAGAAATTGAGAAGTTTAAAAATTATATGACCCTTTATATCAATTATGATTCACTAATACAAATATTGAAGGAACATGAATTTATAAAAAATCCTTTTAATAGTGATGATGAAATTAAAGATTTTATACAAAGAAATAGTTGGAAATCACGTATTCATTTCATAAATGAAAAATTAAGAAAAAAATATTGAGAAAAGTACTAGTGAATTATTTATTATTCTATAATGAATAATTCTATTATGATGTATATAATTTCGCATATAAAACTTAAAAATATTTTGATATAATTATAAAATTTCCACAACTATAGCATTTTTTATATTTATAATTTTTGCATATGTAACAAATAAAATTTGGGTTTTTAAAAGTAATACTAAAGATTTCAAAAGAATAGTTGAAGAATTTTCTAGGTTTTTATTAGCTAGAATTTCAACATATTTTATAGATTTAGTAGGATTGGTTTTATTGGTAGAATATTTAGAATTTAATCAAACGATTGGAAAAATAATAATGAATATAATAATAGTAATTTTAAATTACATATTAAGTAAAAAAGTATGTTTGGAAAATAATTCATATGAATAAAGAGGCGACTATGAAAGTATCAGTTATAATACCTAATTATAATGGTAAGAAATATTTAAAAGATTGTTTAGATTCTTTATATAAACAATCTTTTAATGAATTTGAAGTAATAATAATAGACAATAATTCTAGTGATGGAAGTATAGAATATTTAAGAAATAATTATGTGGATATTATTATACAAGAGTTAGATAAAAACCATGGCTTTTCCAAGGCAGTAAACGAAGGTATAAAAGCAGCTAAAGGAGAGTATGTTGCTTTATTAAACAATGATACAGAAGTTGAAAAAGATTGGCTTGAAAATCTAGTTAATTGTATAAAAAAAGATGAAAAAATATTTTCTGTTTGCAGCAAAATGATTCAATATAATGACAGAGATAAAATAGATGATACAGGAGACGAATATTCAATAATAGGATGGGCATATAAACGCGGAGATGGACGAGATATAGAAAACTATTCTAGGGAAGAAGAAGTATTTAGCTCTTGTGCAGGAGCGGCTATATATAGAAAAAAAATATTTGATGAAATAGGATGTTTTGATGAAAACTTCTTTGCTTACATGGAGGATGTAGATATATCGTATAGAGCTAAGATTCATGGATATAAGAACATATATTGTCCAGACGCTTTAGTATATCATGTAGGAAGTGGAACTAGCGGAAGTAAATATAATGAATTTAAAGTAAAACTTGCAGCTCGAAATAATATATATGTACCTTACAAAAATATGCCTTTAATACAATTGATTATGAATTTCCCGTTTTTATTACTTGGATTCTTTGTAAAATACGTGTTCTTTCTAAAAAAAGGATTTGGGAAAATCTATTTAGAAGGAATAAAAGAAGGATTAACTAATTTACATAAGATAAAGAAAGTTAAGTATCGAAATAAAAATCTTTTTAATTACATAAAAATAGAGTTAGAACTTATAAAGAATACGTTTAAATATGTATTCTTAAAAATAAAAAAATAATCCAATAAATATAAAAATCATATATTATTTTATGTTAAAATAATATATGATTTTATATTATATATAAGTAAATTATGTTAATTTCAATACGTGGATAACATGGATAAGAGAAGAAAAATATCAACTATTTTGAGCAACGGAAACCGTTAGGAGTCGTTGGCGACATGAGCCATGCGATAGCATGATGCGAACTTTAAGGAGAAATATTATGAAATATATAGATTTATCCATAATAATAGTGAATTTTAAGACATATGAACTTACTAAACAGACGATAAATTCTATATTATCTAAAAATCATATTATTAATTATGAAATAATATTAGTTGATAATGCATCAAATGATGGTAGTATAGAAAAAATAGAACAAGGCTTTAAAGAAAAAATAAAGACCAATTTAATAAAGATAATAAGAAATAATAAAAATTTAGGTTTCTCAAAAGCTAATAATATAGGTATACGAATAGCTAAAGGGGAATATATACTCGTATTAAATTCAGATACAGTAATAGTAGATGATTGCGTTGATAAATGTTTAGACTATATAAAAAAAGACAATAAAATAGGTGCATTAGGATGTAAGGTACTTCTTCCTGATGGAAAATTGGATAAGCCATGTAAAAGAGGATTTCCAACTCCAAAGGCGTCTTTATACTATATGTTGAAGTTGGATAAGTTATTTCCTAATAGAAAAAGCTTTGGAGAATACAATTTAACATATTTATCTGAAGATGATATAAATGAAGTAGATTCTTTAGTTGGAGCATTCATGATAATACCAAGGCGTGTTATAGATGAAGTTGGTATGTTTGATGAAGATTTTTTTATGTACGGAGAAGATATAGATTGGTGCTATAGGATAAAACAAGTTGGATATAAGATAATATATTATCCTGAAGCTAAAATAACTCACTTCAAAGGATCTAGTGCAAAGAAGAAGAGATTTAAGACTATATATGAATTTCATAGAGCTATGTATTTGTTTTATAATAAGCATTATAAGTCAAAGTATAGTATACTTACTACATTAAGTATATATTTAGGAATAAGTGTTAAATTAATTATAACTTTATTAATTAATTTATTCAAAAAACAAGGGACGGATTGATATGATAAAACAAAATCAAAGACATTTAAATAGTTTATTGTTATTGATAGATGCTATTTCTGTATTTATATCATTTTTTATATCTTGGTATATAAGATTTGAAAGTAATCTTATTAAAGTATCTAGTGGACATTTGACACTGGAAGAGTACATGAATCCTATTTTGATTATAATACCTGTATATCTTATTATATACAGTATGTTCAGTCTTTACGTTCCACATAGATTCAAGAATATATTTCATGAGTTTTTTAATATATTAAAATCAAATATACTTGGTTTATTGATACTTATAAATATGCTGTATATATATAAAGAAGTTCATTATTCAAGATATCTATTACTTATATTCGTAATTACAAATACTATTGTTACTATAGGTGAAAGAGGATGTATAAGATTAGTTCTTAGAAATATGCGAAAAAAAGGATATAATTTGAAGCACTCTTTAATAGTTGGTTGTAGTGAGTTGACTACTGAGTTCTTAAAGAGAGCTAGAAAGAATAGACATTGGGGATACAATATAGTTGGGATATTTGATGATAATAAAGATATAGGTTCTAGATTTGAAGAACTAAATATTATAGGTAGAACTTATGATTTAGAAGAGTATATCGAAACTCACTATATAGATGAAGTTATTATAACTTTTGATATAAGCGAGTATAAAAAATTGAAATGGGTTATAGGTGTATGTGAGAAAAGTGGAGTTAGAACTCAGATTATACCTGACTATTATAAATATATACCGGCAAGACCATATGTTGAGGAGATAGATGGACTGCCTATTATAAACATAAGGCATGTACCACTTGATAATGTTATTAATAAATTTGTTAAAAGAGTTATAGATATAATAGGATCTTCTATAGCTATTATGCTATTCTTACCTATTATGATAATGACTGTTATGGGTATAAAAATAACTTCTCCAGGACCTGTTATATTCAATCAAGAAAGGGTTGGCCTTAATAGAAAGAAATTCAATATGTATAAGTTTAGATCTATGCATGTTCAAAAAGATGAAGAAGAAAAGGTACAGTGGACTACTAAAAATGATCCACGTAAAACAAAATTTGGATCTTTTATAAGAAAAACTAGTATAGATGAGCTTCCTCAGTTATTTAATGTTTTAAAAGGTGATATGAGCCTTATAGGGCCAAGACCTGAAAGGCCTTATTTTGTAGATAAATTTAAGGAAGAAATACCTAAGTATATGATAAAACATCAAGTAAGACCAGGGATTACTGGATGGGCTCAAGTGAGTGGATGGAGAGGTGATACTTCTATCGAAAAGAGAATAGAGTACGATCTTTATTATATAGAAAATTGGAATATTATATTCGATATGAAGATACTGTTTTATACAGTGTTTAAAGGTTTTGTAAATAAGAACGCATATTAGGGGGGGGATAGAGATGGCTATACTAGTTACAGGCGGAGCAGGCTATATAGGAAGTCATGCTATAAAATATCTTTTAGAAAAAAAAGAAGAGATAATAGTTGTAGACAATTTTTCTACAGGACATAAAGAAGCTTTATTTGGAGGAAAGCTTTATGAGGGAGATATAAGAGATGAAAAATTTCTAGATAAAGTTTTTAAAGAAAATAACATAGATGGTGTTATACACTTTGCAGCTAGTTCATTAGTTGGAGAGAGTATGATTGATCCGTATAAGTATTACGATAATAATGTTAGTGGAACGCTTTGCTTATTAAAGAAGATGAATGAGTATAATGTAAAGAAAATTGTATTTTCATCAACAGCAGCGACATATGGAGAACCTAAGAATATACCTATACTTGAATCTGATGATACATATCCGACTAATACATATGGAGAAACTAAGCTATCTATGGAGAAGATGATGAAGTGGTTTGATAAAGCACATGGCATAAAGTATGTATCACTTAGATACTTCAACGCAGCAGGAGCACATGAAAGTGGAAAAATAGGAGAAAATCATAAAGTAGAGACTCATCTTATACCATTAATACTTCAAGTTCCTTTAGGTAAAAGAGAACATATATACATATTCGGTGATGACTATAATACAGAAGATGGAACTTGTATAAGAGATTATATACATGTTATGGACTTGGCATCAGCTCATTATTTAGCATTTGAATATCTAAGAAAAGGAAATGAAAGTGACATATTCAACCTAGGCAACGGAAAAGGTTTTTCAGTTAAAGAAGTTATAGATACGGCTAGAAACGTAACTAAACATGAAATACCAGCAGTTATTGAAGGAAGAAGAGAAGGAGACCCAGCCGTTTTAATAGCATCTAGCGACAAAGCTAGGAAGATACTTGGGTGGAATCCTAAATATGATGATTTAGATTATATAATAAAGACTGCTTGGAATTGGCATAGAGGAGGAAATATACAATGAAAATATTAGTGACGGGATCCAAAGGTCAGTTAGGAATAGATGTTGTGAATCATCTATCTAGATATTATGAGGTTGTTGGATTAGATAAAGATGATTTGGATATAACTAACTTAGAAAGTGTTTTAAACTGCATAAATGAAGTAAATCCAGATGTAATAATCAACTGTGCTGCATATACTAATGTTGATGGTTGTGAAGAAAATCAGGATTTAGCTTATAAGATAAATGGTATAGGTGCTAGGAACTTGGCTATAGCATCTAATAAAAATGACATCAAACTTGTTCATATATCTACTGATTTTGTATTTGATGGTGAGACTGATAGTGTTTACACTGAGTTTGATAATTCTAATCCTCTTAGTGTATATGGAAAGAGTAAGAAAGCTGGAGAGGACTTCATAAAGAAGATGAGTTCTAAATACTTTATACTTAGAACGGCATGGCTTTACGGAAAGAATGGAAATAACTTTGTAAAGACTATGCTGAGATTAGCTGAAACTAATGACACATTAAAGATAGTAGATGATCAGGTTGGGACGCCTACATTTACGGAGGATCTTGTTGAAGTTATAGCCATGGTTATAAAGACTGAAAAATACGGAACATATCATGTATCAAACGATGGAAAATGTAGCTGGTATGATTTTGCAAAGAAGATATTTGAAATATCTAATGTAGACATTAAAGTTTTACCTATAACAACAGAAGAACTAGGAAGACCAGCAAAAAGACCTAAATACTCAGTTATGAGAAACTATATGTTAGAACTAGAATTTGATTATCACATAAGAAGCTGGGAATCAGCTCTTGAAGGGTATTTTAAATAGAGGAGGTTATTATGGATTATTTAAAAACATATAAAGAATGGATTAATGACCCTTATTTTGAAGATGTTAAAGAGGAACTTTTAAATATAAAAGATGATAAAGAAGAGATAGAAGATAGATTTTACAAAAACCTAGAGTTTGGAACGGCAGGTCTTAGAGGTATAATAGGCGCTGGTACTAACAGGATGAACAAATATACCGTAAGACGTGCTACTTTTGCGCTTAGCAATAAGATAATCAATGAAGGAGATAAAGCAAAAGATAGAGGAGTAGTAATAGCACATGATAATAGACATAAGTCTAGGGAGTTCTGTATAGAAACTGCTAAGACTTTGGCGGCTTGTGGTATAAAGTCTTATATATTTGATGGTTTAAGAGCTACACCTGAGCTTTCTTTTGCTCTTAGACATTTAAAGGCTATATCTGGTATTGTTATAACTGCAAGTCATAATCCACCTGAATACAACGGATACAAGGTATATTGGGAAGATGGAGCTCAAATACTTCCTGATGTTGCAAATGAGATAATAGATGAGGTTAAAAAGATACAAGATTACAGCATGATACCTAGTATAGATTATGATGAAGCTGTAAATCAAAAACTTATAATAGAGTTATCAGATGAAGTAGATACAGAGTTTATAGAAGCTGTTAAAAAACAATCTTTGAGATCAGATATTATAGATAAGGTTTCTGATGAATTTAAGATAGTGTTTACTCCTCTTCATGGAACTGGAAATATACCTGTAAGAAGAGCATTAAAGGAAATCGGATTTAAAAATGTAATGGTAGTTAAAGAACAGGAGATGCCAGATCCTGACTTTAGTACAGTTAAATATCCAAATCCTGAGGAAAAAGAGGCTTTAAAGCTTGGAATAGAGCTTGCTAAGAAAGAAAATGCAAACTTAGTTATAGGAACAGATCCTGATTGTGATAGAGTGGGGATAGCTGTTAAAAACAATGATGAGTATGTATGTCTTAGCGGAAACCAAGTTGGAGCACTGCTGACTAAGTATATTCTAGATAATTTGAGCAAAGATAATAAGCTTTCTAACAACAGTGTAATCATAAATACTATAGTTACATCTGATCTTGGAGAGAAGATAGCTAAGTCTTATAATGTTCAAACGTTAAAGACATTAACTGGATTTAAGTTTATTGGTGAAAAGATAAAACAATTTGAGCAAAATAAAGATAAAAACTTTGTGCTAGGATATGAAGAGAGCTATGGATACTTAGTTGGAACTCATGCAAGAGATAAGGATGCAGTTATAGCATCTATGCTTATATGTGAAATGGCAGCTTATTATTATTCTAAAGGCTTGAATTTATGTGATGAACTAAAAGAGATATACAAGGAATATGGATATTATAAAGAAGACTTAAAATCTATAACCTTAAAAGGAAAATCTGGAAATGATAAAATACAGAATATAATAAAGTTTTTTAGAGAAAATAATATGAATAGTATAGGAAACTTTAAGATATCTGATATAAAAGATTATCAAAATGGAATAGATAATTTACCAAAATCTAATGTATTAAAGTATATATTAGATGATAGTTCTTGGTTTACAATAAGACCTTCTGGAACTGAGCCTAAGATTAAATTTTATTTCTCTGTTAATTCAGATTCACAAAAAAAATCAGATGAGAAGCTGAATACATTGATGGAATGTATAATGGAAAAAATTGATAGCATATAGAAATAAAGCCCCATACTAATCAGTGTGGGCTTTTTTGTATTGGCGGATTGACGAAAAATGACGAAATATGTTGAAGCTGTATGATTTATAATGATATAATTTAGCATTATAGATAATATATATAAGGGAGGATTTGCTTGATGATTTGTGACAACAAGAGGATTGACAGAAGTGTTATTTTATTGGGCATAATATTATTTTTCACACCTTTTTTTAGAGGTTTATTCTTTGAAAAGGAAATGTATAGCTTTATGTTGGTTTTTTCTATACTATTTCTGATCATATCTATTTTTTCTATTAAAAAAGGTGAAACTATAGGGAAACTTTCTATTATAGAGTATTTTGCTTTAGGATTTTTAATTATATATACATTGTCCTTTTTATTTGCAGTAGATAAAGGTGGAGCTATATATGAGATACTTAAAAATGCTTTGTATGTATGCTTATTTTTTATAATAAGCAATAAAGTTAAAAGTGATTGTGAGATAAATTATTTAAGCTATATATATATAGCTAGTGCAGTTGTTGTTGGAATTATAGGGTTTGGTTGTGCATTTAAAACTTTCTCGTATGAAGGTGCTTTTAGAGATGGGATTATAAATTCTACTTTTCAATATCACAATACATTTGGCGCTTATATAGTTGGAGCTTTAGCATTATGTATGGGACAAATATCTAATAAGAATAATATTAAGACGTATGTATTTACTGGTATGTCTTACTTATTATTTTCTTCTCTTGTATTTTCGTATTCAAGAGGGGCTTGGATATTAGCTCCTATTGCTATCCTGCTTGTTATGGCATTGATTAATATAGGTGCAATAAAGAGAGTGCTTATATCGTTAGTTTCTGCTAAAATTGGATTCTTGATTTCGTTCTCAGGAATATATAAGTCGATAGAATCGAGTTCTTCTAAAGGCTGGATGTACATAATATTAGGTACTATAGCTTCTGTAGTTATATGCGCACTATTGGATAAAATAGTTTCAAATATTAAAAAAGTAAGTATTACAAAAAAGCAGGTATTTATACTTATAATAGGTATGAGTATTTTAGGAGTTATCTTGATTTTTAATGATAAGTTTATAAGTATACTTCCAACTAGCATATCTGATAGGTTAAGCAGTATAAATCTAAAGACGTTTACAGTTGTTGAAAGAAATGTTTTTTATAAAGATGCTGTAAGTATTATAAAGGATTATTTCATATTTGGAACAGGCGGTGGGGGATGGCAGGCGCTGTATCCTCAGTATCGAACTTATGAATATACAACTACTCAGACACACAACTACATTATACAAGTATTTATAGAGGTTGGTATAATAGGAGTTGTATCTCTTATTGGATTGTATTTATCAACTTTGTATTCTAGTTTTAAGATATTAAAAAATGATTGTAACGGTAATATAATAGGTGTAATGGTGGCATGTGTAGTTCTTGTAGCACATACTTTTATAGACTTTGATATGTCTATTGGGTCATATTCTATATTTGTATGGAGTATGATAGGTATAGTATCAGCTAAGCATAAATCTAATGAATCTAATGAGTTAAGTGTAGTTAAATCGAAATTAGGATATATACCAATAGTTTTAAGTTTGATAATTCTAGGATATTCTTGTATGTTTAACTTAGGAGACTACAGTTATGATAAAGGTTATAAGGCATTTGAAAGTGAGGACTATGATCAAGCATTAAAGTATTTTTCAAAGGCTTGTAGGTATAAGCCATTCAAAGAGGAATACAAGATTGATTTAGCTAAAGTTCAGTATCACATGGCTAAAAAAAATAAATCAAAAGAGCTTGTTAAAGAAGCATTAAGTAATATGGAGAAGGCGATTAATATAAATGATAGAGATGTATTGGTTTTAACTGAAGCAGCACAACTTTATCTAGGTATAGGTGATTTGAAGAAAGCTGAACAGTTGTTGGATAAGACTATAGAATACTTCCCTTTATCAGATAGTGCTTATGAAACTTATATAAATTCGTACTATGAGCTTGCATTTGGTTTTGCTAGCAAAGATATGAATAAAGCTAAGAAGTATTTTTCTAATATAGTTGATGCGTATGAAACTGTAAATAAGAATAATGACATTCTTGAGGAAAGAAAAAAATCTATATTAGATGGTGTAGAGAATATACCTAAGGGCTATGTAGATGATAGATTTAAAATAGACTTAGACGAGAATACTATAAATAAGGCTTCATATGCTCAGAATATATTAAGTAGTTTGAATTAAATAGATATAAAATTGAGACGGATAAGTGAACTTATCCGTCTTTTTATAATGTAACATTTTATTAAAGGTACTGTAATGCTCCTGTAATTGTATTTGATAATTTATGTGTGTATAATGAATCAAGTAGCGAACGACAAAGTTCGACACGAAAAGGTGGTAATTAAAATCAAATTAAAAAATTATCAAAATTTCGAGGAGGAAAAAGAGATATGAACAACAATAAAAAAGTACTTTCAATAGCATTAGCAGGGGCTTTAGCATTCGGATCAATGGGAGCAGCTTTTGCAGCAGTACCAAAAGATGTTAAGGGAACAGATTATGAAACGGCAGTAGAGAGACTGGTAGCACTTGATATATTAAAAGGATATGAAGATGGAACATTCAAGCCAGAAAAAACAATAACAAGAGCGGAATTCGCAACAGTTGTAGTAAGAGCGTTAGGACTTGAGAGTTCAGCGAAAGCTTCAATGGGAACTACAAACTTTAATGATGTACCTTCTAACCACTGGGCATCAGGATACANAAAAGGATATGAAGATGGAACATTCAAGCCAGAAAAAACAATAACAAGAGCAGAATATGCAACAGTTGTAGTAAGAGCGTTAGGACTTGAGAGTTCAGCGAAAGCTTCAATGGGAACTACAAACTTTAATGATGTACCTTCTAACCACTGGGCATCAGGATACATCAATATAGCATCAGGACTTAAGGTTGTAAATGGTAGAGGAGACGGAGTATTCGATCCAGAGGCACCAGTTAAGTATGAAGAAGCAGTAACTATGTTAGTAAGAGCATTAGGATATGAGCCAGCAGCTAAAGCTAAAGGTGGATACCCAAATGGATACTTAGTAGTAGCTGGACAAGAAGATATAACTGATGATGTAAACGGAGTAATAGGACTTGCAAGTGAAAGAGGAATAGTAGCTCAATTAGTAGATAATTCATTAGAAGTACCTATGATGGTTCAAGTAGGATATGGAGATTCAGCTAAATTTGTAAAGTCAGGAACTGATGGTACAGATGTAGAAACTTTATTAACTGATAAGTTAGATGTTGAGTACACTGAAGATGTATTAACTTTCACTGACTCTCAAAAAGATGATAACAAGGTATCTATAGGATCTAAAGAGTTAGAAGTAATGGAAGGATTCAACTTTGAAGGATTAAAAGATGTTAAAGTTAAGGCATATTTCAATGATGATGATGTATTAGTATCATATGAAGTTCAAGATGATGTATATGTAGATGCTGTTGAAATAACTGTAGACGGTAGTGATATAGAAGTTAAACTAGTTGGAATGGATAAGACTTATGATGNAATGGAACATTCGATCCAGAAGCACCAGTTAAGTATGAAGAAGCAGTAACTATGTTAGTAAGAGCATTAGGATATGAGCCGGCAGCTCAAGCTAAAGGTGGATATCCAAATGGATATTTAGTAGTTGCAGGACAAGAAGATATAACTGATGATGTAAAAGGAACAATAGGACTTGCAAGTGAAAGAGGAATAGTATCTCAATTAGTAGATAATTCATTAGAAGTACCTATGATGATTCAAGTAGGATACGGAGATTCAGCTAAATTTGTAAAGTCAGGAACTGATGGTACAGATGTAGAAACTTTATTAACTGATAAGTTAGATGTTGAGTATACTGAAGATGTATTAACTTTCACTGATTCTCAAAAAGAGGATAACAAGGTATCTATAGGATCTAAAGAGTTAGAAGTAATGGAAGGGTTCAACTTTGAAGGATTAAAAGATGTTAAAGTTAAGGCATATTTCAATGATGATGATGTATTCGTATCATATGAAGTTCAAGATGATGTATATGTAGATGCTGTTGAAATAACTGTAGACGGTAGTGATATAGAAGTTAAACTAGTTGGAATGGATAAGACTTATGATGTATCAGATGATACTCGTGAAGATTTATCAGGACTTACTGATGGACAAGAGTTTGAGTATGCAAAAGTTATATTAGAAGATGGAAAAGTAGTAGCTATTGATACTGTAGATTCATTTGATGGATATATTTTAGTAGAAGATGTTGATAAAGATGTTATATCTGGACATGACGAAGAATTAAACTTAGATGATTATACTGTAATGAAGGNGTTCAACTTTGAAGGATTAAAAGATGTTAAAGTTAAAGCTTATTTCAATGATGATGATGTATTAGTATCATATGAAGTTCAAGATGATGTATATGTAGATGCTGTTGAAATAACTGTAGACGGTAGTGATATAGAAGTTAAATTAGTTGGAATGGATAAGACTTATGATGTATCAGATGATACTCGTGAAGATTTATCAGGGCTTACTGATGGACAAGAGTTTGAGTATGCAAAAGTTATATTAGAAGATGGAAAAGTAGTAGCTATTGATACTGTAGGTTCATTTGATGGATATATTTTAGTAGAAGATGTTGATAAAGATGTTATATCTGGACATGACGAAGAATTAAACTTAGATGATTATACTGTAATGAAGGATGGAGTAGAAATATCAGCTTCTGATATCAAGGCAGGAGATGTAGTATTCTACAACGATTCTAAGGATTTCGCAGATGTATACACTAAAACTATAACTGGTAAAGTTGAAGATGTATTGGAAGATGAATTCACAATGAATAGAGTAGAGTATAACTACGAAAGTGCTTCATATCTAGATTCTGATTCAGAAAAATCAACTGTAGATTTAGCTGATAAGGTTCTTGATATGGAAGGTAAAGAAACTACTATTCATGTAAACAGACAAGGAAATGTTATACTTGTAGATNAGCAGGAGATGTAGTATTCTACAACGATTCTAAGGATTTTGCAGATGTATACACTAAAACTATAACTGGTAAAGTTGAAGATGTATTAGAAGACGAATTCACAATGAATGGAGTAGAGTATAACTACGAAAGTGCTTCATATCTAGATTTTGATTCAGAAAAATCAACTGTAGATTTAGCTGATAAGGTTCTTGATATGGAAGGTAAAGAAACTACTATTCATGTAAACAGACAAGGAAATGTTATACTTGTAGATNAGAAGATGAATTCACAATGAATGGAGTAGAGTATAACTACGAAAGTGCTTCATACCTAGATTCTGATTCAGAAAAATCAACTGTAGATTTAGCTGATAAGGTTCTTGATATGGAAGGTAAAGAAACTACTATTCATGTAAACAGACAAGGAAATATTATACTTGTAGATGTTGATGAAGATTCAGAAGAAACAGGAACGGTAGTAGGATTATTAGATGGAAAGATCAAATCTTATACAAATAGAGGAGAAACTTACTACGGAGTAGATATAATCAATAAAGATGGAAAAGAAGTAAGCTACGATGTTGAGTTTGATGAAGACCTTATAGAAGGAACTGAAGACTTAGATGCTATATCAGGATTAGTAGAGCTTAAGATAGATGTAGATGGAAACTTAGAAGAAATAGTAGTATTAGATTCAAAAGATGTTACTAATGTAGATGTTGATGATAACTATGCTGGTGGATACAAATTAGATGATTCAGCTTTAGTATTCAACACAGAAAAATACACTGATGATGCAGATGATATTAAGATAAGCACTTGGAAAGATGTAGATTTTGATGAGGCTATAAGTGCAACAGTATATGCTGAAGATGGAGTAGTAAAATACATGATAGTTANTAAATTAGATGATTCAGCTTTAGTATTCAACACAGAAAAATACACTGATGATGCAGATGATATTAAGATAAGCACTTGGAAAGATGTAGACTTTGATGAGGCTATAAGTGCAACAGTATATGCTGAAGATGGAGTAGTAAAATACATGATAGTTAAAGATGCAGATAACGATGCAGAAGATGTTACTACAGAAAAGGCGTTAGTAACAGAAGTTAAGAAAGTATCAGGAAAAGACGAGTTAAGAATCAAGGCTTATGTAGGTGGAGTAGAGAAGGTATTCTACACAGATACTAACGAGAAGTTAACTATAGAAGATATAGATAGTGACTTAGCAACTGGACTTGATATGGATGATGCTAAGGCATTAGTAGGAAAAGTAGTAGAGCTTGATATAGATGATGAGACTGGAAAAGTAGTTAATGAAGCAGCGATAGCANCAAGATGCAGATAATGATGCAGAAGATGTTACTACAGAAAAGGCGTTAGTAACAGAAGTTAAGAAAGTATCAGGAAAAGACGAGTTAAGAATCAAGGCTTATGTAGGTGGAGTAGATAAGGTATTCTACACAGATACTAACGAGAAGCTAACTATAGAAGATATAGATAGTGACTCAGCAACTGGACTTGATATGGATGATGCTAAGGCATTAGTAGGAAAAGTAGTAGAGCTTGATATAGATGATGAGACTGGAAAAGTAGTTAATGAAGCAGCGATAGCAGTAATAGCTGGAACAACATTAGCTGATGGAACAGTTACAGTATCTAAGAAAGAAATAACTTCAGGTGGTACAACTTACAGATTAATCTCAGGTGCACAGGTATTTGAGGTAGATGGAACAGATGTAGAAGTTAAGTCAGTATCAGATATAGACTTTACTGATTACACAGTAACAATAATAGAAGATGAAGCTGGAACAACATTTGTTAAGTATGTAGTATTGACTGCTAAGTAATAGATGATTAAAGAAAGAGACCTTAGGGTCTCTTTTCTATTACCTAGACCTATACCGTGTAATATTATATTAATCGTACTGTAATACTCCTGTAATTGTAATAGGATTAATATGAGTATATAATGATTCTTGTAGGAAANACAACATTTGTTAAATACGTAGTATTGGCTGCTAAGTAATAGATGATTAAAGAAAGAGACCTTAGGGTCTCTTTCTTTAATAAAAGGAAATCATTAACATGGTCATAAAAGCCAATGTCAATAAAATTTAACATAATACACCATTAAATTACATCTATGTAAGAATACCCTTGAGAATTACATGAAAATTCCAAAATATGCATAGGTATAATGTGGAAAAATCTAAAATTAAATATATTCTTAGAAATTGTAACATAATTGTAATTGAAATAAGTCACGTATAAGTGTATAATTACCTTGTAGTTTTACATATAAACAAAGCCTTTACAGACATTTTTAGGAAAATGACAATCAAGAAAGAGGCATTACTAGACAAAAAAGACAACTAGAGGGAAATGACAGTTTTTATGTTAAAAATTTCAAATCCTCAACAGACAGAATTAAAAGACAACTAGGTTTAAGGAGGAAATAAAATGAAAAATACAAAAAAAATACTTTCAGTAGCATTAGCTGGAGCTTTAGCATTTGGATCAATGGGTGCAGCTTTTGCAGCAATGCCAACTGATGTTAAGGGAACAGATTATGAAACAGCAGTAGAAAGATTATCAGGACTTAATGTATTAAATGGATACCAAGATGGTACATTCAAACCAGAAAAAACAATAACAAGAGCAGAGTTTGCAGCAGTTGTAGTTAGATCATTAGGACTTGATGCTTCAGCTAAATCTTCAATGGGAGCTACTGGATTTGGTGATGTACCTTCTAGCCATTGGGCGTCAGGATACATAAACATAGCTTCAGGACTTAAGGTTATAAATGGAAAAGCTGATGGAGTATTTGATCCAGAAGCACCAGTTAAGTACGAAGAAGCAGTAACTATGATAGTAAGAGCTTTAGGATATGAGCCAGCAGCAAAAGCTAAAGGTGGATACCCAAATGGATACTTAGTAGTAGCTGGACAAGAAGATATAACTGATGATGTAAAAGGAACAATAGGAACATCTGCTCCAAGAGGAATAGTTGCTCAATTAGTAGATAATTCATTAGAAGTATCTATGATGGTTCAAGTAGGATACGGAGATTCATCTAAATTCGTAAAGTCTGGAACTGATGGTACAGATAAAGAAACTTTATTAGATACTAAATTAGATGTTGCATTTAAAGAAGATGTAGTAGATTTTTCTTCTTCTCAAAAAGATGACAATAAAATAGAAGTTGGAACTAAGGAAATCGAAGTTAAAGACGGATTTAACTTTGAAGGATTAAAAGGAGTTAAAATCAAAGCTTACTACAATGATGATGATGAATTAGTATCATACGAAGCTAAGGATGATGTATACTTTGATGCTATAGAAGTAGATAAAGATGGATCAGACTTAGAAATCAAATTAGTAGGAATGGATAAGACTTACAAAGTTACTGATAGCGCTTATGAGCGTGATTTATTCACATCTATAGCAGATGGAGATAAATTTGAATATGCTAAAGTTATAGTAGAAGATAGTAAGGTAGTTGGACTTGACGCTATAACTTCAATGGATGGATACATCTTAGTAGAAGATGTTGAGAAAGATGTTATATCTGGACATGATGAAGAAGTTGATTTAGAAGATTACGTTATAATAAAAGATGGAGTAGAAATCAAGGTTTCTGATATCAAAAAAGGAGATATAGTATTCTACAACGATTCTAAAGATTTCGCAGAAGTATACACTAAGACTGTAACTGGAAAAATCGAAGATGTATTAACTGATGAATTCACAATAAAGGGAGTAGAATATAACTATGAAGGTGCATTCTACTTAGATGAAGATTCTGAAAAATCTACTACAGATTTAGAAGATAAAGTTAATGATATGGAAGATAAAGAAACTACTATCTATGTAAATAGAAAAGGTGACGTTGTTCTTATAGATGTTGATGAAGATTCTGAGAATACAAGCAAAATAGTTGGATTCTTAAAGAATGGATCTATTAAGAAATTTGAAAATAGAGGAAAAGATTACTATGCAGTTGATATAATCAATAAAGATGGTAAAGAAGTAAGTTATGATGTTGAAGTTGAAGATGATGTTATAGCTGGAACTGAAACTATAACTGATAATAAAGTTGATGGAATAACTGGATTAGTAGAGCTTGAAATAGATGAAGATGGAAATGTTAAAGAAATAGTTGTATTAGACAATGATACAGATAGCGACATAGATGTTAAAGATGACAATTATGCTGGTGGATACAGATTATCTGATGATGTATTAGTATTCAATATAGAAAAGTATGACTACGCTGATACAGATGCAAAAGATATTAAGATAAGCACTTGGAAAGATGTATCTTTTGATCAAGTTACAGATTCTGTAGTATATGCTAAAGACGGAAAAGCTAAGTATATACTTGTAATGGATGCTGATAATGATTCAGAAGAATCTACAACTGAAAAAGCTTTAATAACAGAAGTTAAGAAAGTTTCTGGAGAAGATGAGTTAAGAATCAAAGCTTACGTAAATGGAGAAGAGAAGAGATTCTACACAGACACTAACGAAAGATTAGATATAAATAACTCAGGATTCGATATGACTAAAGCTGAAGCTTTAGTAGGAAAAGTTGTTGAATTAGAAATAGATAAGAAATCTGGAAAGGTTGTTAATACAGATTTAGATACATTATCAACTACTACAGTACCAGGTACTGCAACTGTTAAGATATCTGCTAAAG
This sequence comes from Tepidibacter sp. Z1-5, assembly GCF_037844525.1. NCBI lineage: Bacteria > Bacillati > Bacillota > Clostridia > Peptostreptococcales > Peptostreptococcaceae > Tepidibacter > Tepidibacter sp. Z1-5. Next base: position 43,878 of record NZ_JBBMMD010000016.1, read on the forward strand.
AAATAATATTTGGTGGAGATACTTACAGATTAATATCTGGAGCAAAAGTATTCGATGTAACTGATTCATCTGATGTAACTGTTGAGTCTGTATCAGATATCAAGCTTGACGATTACAATGTTGAGTTAGTTTTAGATGAAGCTGGAACTACATTCGTTAAGTACGTATTATTAACTAAAAAATAATATTTATAAATTGATTTTATAAATTAATAAAGTAAGAGAAGGAATTATTCCTTCTCTTATTTTTAATTGAGGATAAAATTTCAAGATATAGGAATAATAATATTTAATGAAGTGATAGTAGGAGGAATATATATGAAAGATTTTTTTAGTGGACTTATCAATCCTCATGATAAAAAAGTTAAATATCTTCAACAAAGAGCTCAAAATATAATGGATTTAGAAAAAGAGATTTCTAATTTATCAAATGATGAGCTAAAAAATAAAACTGAAGAATTTAAAAATAGATTAAAATCAGGAGAAACATTAGATGATATATTAGAAGAAACTTTTGCAGTAGTTAGAGAAGCTTCTTTTAGGGTATTTAAAATGAAGCATTATATGGTTCAGTTGATGGGAGGAATAGCTCTTCATGAGGGCAGTATTGCTGAGATGAAAACTGGAGAGGGTAAGACTTTAGTAGCAACACTTCCTACTTATCTAAATGCATTGACTGGTGATGGTGTATTCGTAATAACTGCTAATGAATACCTTGCAGCTAGAGATAAAGAAGAAATGGAAAAGCTATATACTTTTTTAGGACTAACAGTAGGACTTACTCATAGAGAACTAAATATTAACCAGAAAAAAGAAGAATATAAATGTGATATAGTATATGGAACTAACTCTGAATTTGGATTTGATTATCTAAAAGACAATATGGTTACGGTTAAACAAAATGTAGTTCAAAGAAGCAGAAACTTCGCTATTATAGATGAGGTAGATTCTATACTTATAGATGATGCTAGAACTCCACTTATTATAACTGGAGAGGCAGCAAGACCTTCTCAATATTATATAACTGTAGACAAATTTATAAAATCTCTTCAAAAAGAAGATTATGAAATAGATAATGAGAAGAGAATAGCTAATTTAACTCAAAATGGTATAGAAAAGACTGAGAGGATATTTGGAATAGAAAATATAGCAGATATAAAAAATACAGAGTTATATCATCATATAAGACAGTCTCTTCAAGCTAATTATGTATTTATTAAGGATAAGGATTATGTAGTTCAAGATAATGAAGTTATGATAATAGATAAGTTCACAGGAAGAGCTCTTCCTGGAAGAAGATTTGGAAAAGGTCTTCATCAAGCTCTTGAAGCTAAAGAAAATGTAGAAATAAAAAAAGAAACAAAAACTCAAGCTATGATTACATATCAAAATTATTTCAAACTATTTAATAAAATAGCTGGTATGACTGGAACTGCTTATAGTCAAAAGCAAGAATTCAAGGATATATACAATGTTGATGTTGTGTGTATACCTACAAATAAACAAGTAAAAAGAATAGATAAAACAGATTTATTGTTCAGAACAAAAAAAGCTAAATTTAATGCTTTAATCGATGAAGTTCAAAAAAGATACCAAAAAGGACAGCCGATATTAATAGGAACTATATATATAGATGATTCAGAAGAATTAAGTGAACTTTTAACCCAAAAGAATATAAAGCATAAACTTCTAAATGCGAAACAAAACAAAGATGAGGCAGATATTATAACTTTAGCAGGACAAAAAGGAGCTATAACTATTGCTACTAATATGGCTGGTCGTGGAACGGATATAAAGCTTGGAGACGGAGTTTCTGAACTTGGAGGACTTTATGTAATAGGGACTCAAAGACATGATTCAAGAAGAATAGATGATCAGCTAAGAGGTAGATCTGGACGTCAGGGAGATCCAGGAGAAAGCCAATTTTTCACATCACTTGAAGACTCTTTATTCTCGAAGGTAGGAAAAGAGGCATTAGATAGAATCATAAAAATAGTAGATAAGATGAACTTGGATTCAGATGAATTTATACAGGATAAATTAGTGTCTCAAGCTGTAGATGGTATACAAAAAACTGTAGAAACTAGTAATTACAATGTTAGAAAGAATACTCTTGAATTTGACCAAATATTAAATAAACAAAGAGAAACTATATACAATGAGAGAAACAAGATATTAAATGGAGACGATATGAGCGAGTTTATCTACGGGATTTTAAAAGATACTATAGATACAAATATAGACAGTTATACATCTAATAGTGAATATCCTGAAGAATGGGATTTGAGCTCTATACAAGAGTATTTGAATGAAACATTTAAATTTAATAATTATATAGATTTTACTAAAATGGAAAGCAGCGAGATTGAAAACCTAGCAAAAGATGAGATAAAAGAAAAAGTATATAATAAGGCTCTTGAATTATACAAACAAAAGGAAAAAGTTACTGGAGAAACACAGCTTAGATATCTAGAAAGAGTAACTTTAATGAAGAATATAGATGAAAAGTGGACTGATCATTTGGATTTGGTTGATCAAATAAGACAAGGGATAATATTCCAATATATAGGAGGTCAAAGTCCAGTTAGAATATTCAACAAAGAGGCATATGATATGTTCTCTAATATGTTAGAAGAAATAAAAGAAAACTCTATAAAATCCTTATTTATAATAGCTAATATAAATGAAGAATTAGATGAAGTTCAAAAGATTAAAAGAGAGCATGAATTTAATGAAGAGCAAAGAATAAAAAGAGTAGAAGAATTAGAAGACAAATATAGAATGAGTAGATGGTTTATATCAAAAATACCATCTAATATTCCTAATATGAAGTTTAGCGTAGATATAAATGCTACAGAAGAAGTGGATGCTACTGTAAGTCTTTATTATATGGATAATGGATATGAAGAAAAGTTAGATGGGTATGATAAGGATGTTAAAATAAAAGGTATATACGTCACTGATTTTGAAAAACCTAAAGATAGAAATTGGATTATGGGGTGGTACCAGATAAAGGTATTTGTCTCAAAGCAAGAGGTTAAGCACATAAATTTTATAGTAGATAAACCATCTAGGGAGTTAGAATCTCATGAACTTAAGAATATAATGTTTTTTGAAAAGCAAAAAGAGATATTTGTAGATACGGACATAGATTGCTATGAAGAGAATATAAAAGGTGAACTTGTATATAATAAAAATGAAAAAGCTAAGATAAATTTTGAAATGCCTGTTGAAGATAATAAGGTAAAAATCAAAATGAGAAGTTCTGATAATTTATGGGAAAACGGATATTATGAGATAAGGTTAAAAATAGGTAAGAAGAAGATATTAATACCATTTATAGTATCTGATAAATACACAAAAGAGCAAGGTGTGTTTAGTCTAGATTTGAATTCAAATAAGAAAGCGCAAGAGGCAACAGGAGAGTTGATAAGCATAGAAACTAACAAAATACTTGCGGGGATCCCTATAAAGTTAGATGAAAAAGGTAAAGCATCTATAACATTTAAATCAGAGGTAATGCAAAAGGGTAGATATGAATTTAGACTTATGGATGATGAAGATATTCTTTATAGAACAATATTTATTATAGATTAAGTTTGATATGAAGAGGAGGATTTAGTATGGAGAAAAGAGTAAAGATAAACGTACCAGAAGAACTTCAAGAGTATATGTGGTTTAGATATATGCCTCTTTCAACGTACAAGACTTATTTGGTTGTAGGTGCTACTAATTCACAGCAATTAAAAGGTCTTGAAGCTACTCAAAATATATTAAATACAAATCTTGAAGGAGGAGAAGAACATCCTCAGGTAACTGAAGATAAGAAAAAATTATTAAATAAGCTGGGGCTAAAATATCCTGAATCTAGAGCTGATGATTTAGACATTCTTTTAAAATATAAACTTGTAAAGCTTGAAAAAGATAAAGAAGGAATAATGAGGTATATATATACAAATCCAGTTCCAAGACCAGAAGAAGTACTTGATTTAGATGAAGAAGAAAAACAAATATTAGAAAATATTAAATTTGAGATTAAATATCAAGATGAATTTAATAGAGTATTAACTTTAATATTAAATAGTGGACAATCATTTTCAACAATAATGGATAATATAGAAAATAGCACTAAGGTAAAACATTCTGACTTAAGAGATATACTTGCTTATTTAGAAAGAGAAGGATCAATAAAAATAACAGCAGATAAAGATGTAAAAAATCTTAGAAAAAGTGATAAAGTGTATATAAGTATAAATAAAGATGTATTTGAACAAAAGAGATTTGTAATAGATTAAAAGACCTAGTTTTCTAGGTCTTTTTTTGTATGGCGAATTTTTATTTGGCTTTTTTGACAAAAACATATAATATAATGGTGGATACAATAATTTCCACGGAAATTATACGTGTTCCATGATTTGGAGGGGGACATAATTTCCTATTCGTTATAAAAAATATTTATATTTTGACGATATATAAGACATAATGTATATTTTGAAATGGGGGGGATAAAAATGAATCGTTTTAAAAAAAGATTGAGTTTCTTTTTGATTTTTATTTTAATTTTTTCAATGATTCCATTGGGGAATGTAAGAGCAGAAGATAATACTGTTACAATGCATATAAATAGTGTAACAACCGACAAGGAAGCTTTAACTGATGGGAAAAAGGGGGTAGATTATACTGCTTCTTGGATCAACATAAATTATGCTGGTTCTTTTACTAAAAATAAAGATTTAAGTTCTATTGATGTTTTAGTTAATGGAGTATCAAAAGCAGATGATTTTAAGTTTGATTTTGATGATAAAATAGCGAATAACTTAAAAATATCTCTTAAAGATCCGAATCCTGATAAAACAAGTATGCATCCAGTTGAGCTTAGAAAGCATTCTTTATATACTATTTATATTCCACAGGGATTTTATGTAGATGGTGATGGAAAAGAAAGTAAAGCAATTAAATTTAGTTTTGTTACAAAAGGAGATGGGTCATATCCAAACGATATAATTGAAGGAATATCACCTTCAAATACATCAGAAAATGTAGATTATAAAAATGGAACTATAACATTTACTTTTATAGATGATATTGTTTTAAATCAAGAACTTTTAGATGATGAAGAAAACAATAAAAGTAAGTATATAACTATATCTACAGATCCTATTACTAATCCTGTTGGAGATAATTATATAAAGGATGATATCAAAAATTTTGACTTAGATGTAGATGGAAATAAACTTATTTTAAAAGCTGTTAGAAAAAAAGCTGACAATACAGTATCTAATGAATTAATTGACTTTGCAAAATATACTGTTAAATTAAATCCTAATACTGTACATCTAAAAAATGCTGAGAATATATCTAATGATTCTCATACTTTTAACTTTTATACAAATGATATTGTAGAATATACATATCCTGAAAAAAATCAAGAAGATGTTGAAATTAATCCACTTATAAAGTTAACTTTTAAGTATCCTATTGATACTTTAAATAAAAATAAAATAACTTTAAGTTCAGATGGAGATGAATTTGCAGTAGATATGCAGAAAGATGTATCTATTGCTCAAGATGGAAAAACATTAAAAATAGATATTAATAGTGAGCATAGAGAAGGAAGTAATCCACTTAGAAAAAATACAGTATATAGATTAAAATTAGAAAAAGGTGCTGTATCATTAAAAAAAGGTACTTTACCATTAACGGGTTGTGGCGATTTAGCAGGTAAATTATATAAAGATATAAATTTAGACTTTATAACAGGATCAAGAACGATAACCCCTGATCCGGGTCTTTCTGTAGAGGGATATTCGTCAAATGAAAGTAAAAGTGATGATATTACTAAGCCTTATGATTCTAGTAATTCAAAAGCTACAAGACTTGATAAGGATGGAAGTATATATATACATTTTAATAGAAATATAAAATGGGATGATGAGATTCTTAAAGATAGTAATCCTAAAGGTAGTGAACTTTTATCTTATTTTAAATTATATAAAAAACCTAAAGCTAGTGAAAGAGACTATGATCCAACAGGAAAGCTTTATGATAGTAAATTTATATATGATAGTTCAAAAAATAATACGGGTGGAGAAAAAGAAGAAATACATATAGAAAGTGTTGAGATTTTAAAAGATAGTAATGGAAAAAACAGAAATATTATAAAAATAAAGCCTAAATATGAACTTCTTAATTTTAATCAATATAGAATTGAGTTGGATGAGCCGGATGATAAAAGGATTATAATAGATGATTATGATAAAAAATTAAGATCAGATATAGATCAGGATATTTGGACAAAACCTTCAAGTAATATAATATCTCCTAAATGGGATATAGAAGATATAGAGGCTGAAGAAATAAAAGAAGATAAAAATGCTCCATATAAGTCTTATACATTATTTGGGGTTCCTAGATATAGTGACACAAAGCCGATTATTATAAATGTAGATAATGAAGTGATGGTGGATGTATACAATAAAGGATTATCGAACCATTTAGATGATATAAAGCTTTATGAAGGATATACTGATAATGATTCTTCAATTGAAGATAAAGATATAAAAGAGTATTATATAGAGTATTATTTTGAAAATGGGGTTAAGAAAACAAAAATTTATTTATATCCAGAAGGTACATTAGATGCTGGAAAGTATTATAATTTGAGTATACCAAAGAATGTTTTTGTTACAAGATCAAATACAAGAATGTCTAAAGACTTAAGAATTCAGTTTGTAGTAGAAGGAGATAAAGATGATTCTAAAGGGGTATATAAAGTAGTAGGGTCTTCTGGAACAAATCAATTTAATCTTATTGATTTTTATAAGAAGAAAGTTAATTTTGATATTATAGGTTATAACTTCGATGAGGATATAAGTAAAGCAAAAATAGTATTTAAAAATACATCTTCAGGTAAAAAAATTACACTTACATCATCTGAAGCTAAAATAACTTTTGAAGATGTAACAAAAGTTTCTGTAGAGATAAATGCATCTATAGCTAAGGATTGGTTTTATGATGCAGGTCCAGGAAAATATGAATTTGGGTTTGATTTTAATGATGATGGTGAGATAGATGATTTAGATGGTGATCCAGGTTCAATAGAAATAGATATAAAACCTAAGAAAAAACCTACTATTATAAGAACATATCCTGAAAATGGGACTACAGGTATAGATGAAAATGGAACTGAAGATAAATATGATCGTAGTGGAATATATTACAAAAAAAATGATGATGGTGTAAAAGTATATTACATTATAATTGTATTTGAAGATATAGATGAGTCTATTTATATAGATGATCCTAATAAATTTATTTTATATGTAGATGGAAATAGAGAGAATAATTTATTAGATGTATCAAACATTCCTGAATTTGATCGTTCATCTGGTCAAACAACTATATCTATACCTATTAAAGAAATTTTATCATCAGCAACTACATATACGTTGGTTATTGATAAAGATGCTGTATATAATGGGGCTGAAGATGGTGGAAAGAAATTAGGAAATGAAAAAAAAGAAGTTAACTTTACTACAAATAAAAATCCTGTTGTTTCAAATGTAGTTGTAGGGAGTGTTCCAGAAAATTATGACGATGATAAACCTATTGTTTTACAAGGAAGTATGTTTTATGAAGCAGGATTAGAGGTTTATTTTAGAAATTCATCAGGAGAAGAAATAAAAGCAGAAAAAGAAGAACATGATGAAGATAATGGTGTACTTTATGTTTATCTTCCTGATGGAAGTGATAGATTAGATGTTGGACTTTACGATATTATAGTAAAAAATAGCGATGAACATCATAAGTTTGAAGTTGTACATGGAGTATTTAGTGTTGTAAAAGAAGGAGATTATATTCCAAATGAAGAGTATAGAGTAAAAGGTGAAGAGAAAGAGGGGGAGATAAGAGAAAATATTAAGGTAAGTGAAGATACTATTATTCTAAGTTCTAAATATAAAAAGAAGAGTTATGTAGATATTAATTTAGATGAGCTTATGGGAGAAGATACTCTTGTTAGAAAGATAAAGTATGAAGGAAGTAAAACGGAAGTATTAGCTACATTATCTACTCAGTCAAAATATTCTGATATAGTTATTTATAATTTAAATCCTGATACTTATGATAAGCATGAAGATGTAATTGTAAATATTGGACGAGTTGAACCTTTTGTTACTAAAAATATTAAAGGTAAGTTAAGAGGGGCTAATGTAGTTTCAGATTTTATACAAGTAACAGGAGATAATTACAGCTTTGATAAAGTAATTCTAAAAATTCCTTTTAAAAGCTCGGGGGATAATATAAACGTTCTAAGATATGATGAGAAGATGAGAAACTGGTATACTGTACCTTTTAGTGTAGATAAAGTAGATAAAAATGTTTATATAGAATCTAAAAATAAGGGAATATTCGTAGTTGTAGATTAAGGAGGGAGAAGATGAAGAAAAATATATTTAAGAGAAGTTTTTTTAGGAGAATAACTTCTCTTATGGTAGTGTTTTTGATGGTATTTGGGATGATGCCATGGCAAGAAATATCATATGCAGCAGATGATACTCCTACAGTAAGGATAACATATGAATTTGAAAACCCATCTGCATTTAAACCAATATCAAAAATTATAGTTATAAATGATTCAAATTTAGGAAAAATCGAGAAGGGAGATAAAGAGGCGTACGCATTTGTTCCAAATAAAGGTAAATATGAACCTATAGATATAACGGATATGGGAGGGATAATACAAGCAGAAATAGATTTAAACTGGGATATTGATTCTATTAGAGTAATAGATAAAAAAGATGGGGATGTACTTGAATATAAAAATATGTCAAGTGCAAAAAATCTAGAAGTATCAAGTGTAGTAACTTCACAAGTAGATGCAAAAGGACCTATTGTTCTAAATGGTAAAAATCTTGGAAAACTTGTAAATGGTAGTACAGATATTAATGTAATAGTAGGAGGAAAAGATCAGACTATAACTACAGATACCAATCTGGATGGAACTCCTATAAATGATGATGAAGCAAAAATTATTCCAAATGGAGAAGCTTTTGCGCAAACTCAAATTTTACAAGACATTGTACTTACAATTAAAACAAATGACCTATCTATGGGTGTAACTGGAGCTGATTTTGATCCTAGAGACAAATATAACTTAGAAATATCAAATGTTTATAAGGATGCTGTTGAAATAGTTGGAGTTATAGCTTTAGATGGAATATCTATGTTTCCAGCTAGTGGTGAGCCTAATGATGAAATTTCTTTCACCAGAAACCCACTTCAAGAGCATGATGTATATTTTGTAAAGGATGTATCTAATAAAAGTAATTTTGATAATGCACATAAAGGTATTTTCTCAAATTACGGGAAAGATGAAAAGGGTAATAGTGTATTAAAGATTAAAGTTCCTAAGTTACCAGAAGGACCAGGAAATTATAAGGTTGTATTAACAAATAAAAACTCTTTAAGTGAAGGCATTAAAAGTAGATATGTACTAAAGAATGAAGAATTTACTTATATAGAAGCAAAAGAAACACCTGAAATAACTCATTTTACTCCAAAGGAAGCCGCTGAGAAAACAAATGAAGAAGTAACAATAACAGGATCTTATATTACAAACTTAAAGTTACAAGGATATACTTGGGATGAAAAAGTTGTAAAGTATGAGGTCTATACTCCACCAACAGAAAATACAAATGGAGCGCTTGTTGTAGATTATGGAACCCATGCATTTTCTAGTGGACAATATGTAGGTAATGCAAATGTGACAAGAGAAATTCGTGTATATATTGGGGGACAAACAGCATTTATAGCTGATAAAAATAATAAAAAACCAGGTGATACTATTCCAATTGTAGAAAACTTTGTTGTTAAGACACCTGAGGTAAATGTTGATCCCGATAATAATAAATTTAAAATTAAAATTGCCATAGACACTAAAATAAAAATGATAGATGGAGAGAAAGCTGAAAAAGTATTAGAAATGCATAAGGAAATATATAGTGATGATTATTTCACTTTTATCCCTAATACAGATATGCCACAAGTTAAAGAAATGATTCCAAGTGTTATACCTATTGAAAAAAATGAATCAGATGATAACTATCATATTTCTCCTAATTTTACTCAAAGAAATCCTAAGTTAATGGAAGTAAATATTTTTGGAGACAAGTTTTTGGTTACTAGAAATTCTGATAATAAAATAGTATATCCTAAAGTTAAAATAGGAGATATAGAAATCGATCTTAATGATCTTAATGATACAGATAATTCAATCGTTAATTCTTTTGAAATACTTAATGGAGAAACTGATGTAGATGGAACAAAAAACAATGAAATAGGAAATAGAATAAAAATAGTATTAAAAACAAGCAAAATATCAGATATAGAACACATTGGAAAACAGCCTGTAAGCATTTCAAATCCTTGGAGAAATCAAGATGATAAGTTTGATCCATACATACATTTTGATCAAATTGTAGATTTTAAAGAAATAGGGATAAATGATTTTCCAACTATTAGTGATATTAGTCCAAGACAAATTGCAGTAGATAGTAATGATTTAGTCACAGTTATAGGTAATAATTTTCATGATGGATTAAAAGTATTCATTGATGGAAAAGAAGTAACAGGAGTAAAAGTTAGTGGAGATAATCAAAAAATAACATTTAATGCTCCTAATGGAAGAGAAGGAGAAACTCAAATTGTAGTTGTAAATCCAAATGATGCATTAGCTAGTTACCCTTTATGGTATATAAAAACTTATTCTCAACCCAAATTTGATAGTTTAAATCCAGATATGGGAACTACTAATACTACAGTTACTGCAACTGGGGAAAACTTTAAGGATAAAGATCCAACAGTAGATGCATCTGATTATAAAAACTTAGATGAAACCATGATCTATAGATTAATGGGGACTAGGATATTTATGGATGAAGATATAGCTAAAGATATAAATAAATATAATAGAGATGATGGAGCTATTAAATTAGAACCTTTCACACAAGATAAATTTAAGAATATAAGAGAAAATATAATAGTAAAAGAAACTTCAGATGAAGATGAACCTATTACTGTAGGTAAAGACTTTAGAAGTACTATTTTATTAGATGAAACAAATAAAAAATTCTATGCTATAAGAGAACAAAATAAACAAATTAAAATAGAAGATGGTTTAGGTACTGAGTATTTAATAATGTTTAAAAATGGTGATATCATCGCTAAAAAAGAAGGTGTTGAATACTCTGTTATACAGGACGAAAAAGGTATACTAAAATTTGATACTGATATAGAGTTAAAAGCATATACTCCATATGAAGTAGATCAAGATGAAGATGGATTTGATACAATTGTAGGAAATAGAGTGTTTTTTATAGATTCTTCTAAGCTTATTTTTAATGTTCCTTTTCTTGGAACTGCTAATAAAGTTTGCGATGTTAAAATAGTAAATCCAGATACAAAAAGTGTAGAAAAAAAAGATGCTTTTAAATATTTTGCTTCTTCACGTACTAAACCAGTAGTAACAAAATTTGATCCGGTATCAGGATCTGTAGATGGAGGAAGTATAGTAACTTTTACAGGACCAGATGACTTAGATACAAATACAAGGTTTGTAGATTATATTACAAAAAAAACACGTGTATTTATAGGAAATCAAGAAGTTCCAGCTGAAGATGTATACGTTTCTGCAGATGGAAAAGAATTAACTATTAAAGTTCCTAAATATAATAAACAAATAAAAGAAGATTGGGAAATAGAACCTATCGTGTTAGTAAATCCTGATGGAGGAAGCTTTAATATAACAATAAACGACCCTATTGTTATTGATGGAAACAGAGTGACTGGATATACATATGTAAGACCTCAAAGTAATCCGGAAATTGAATCTATTATCCCTATACCTGGAAATGCAGTAAATATAAAAGGGAAAGATTTTAGAGATTTTGAACCATATAGTGATGAAAATGGTAATGGAGAAAAAGAAGCTGATGAAAAAGAGACAATAGATATTGTAAAAGGAGACTATTATGAAAAATTCTATTTAGATGGAATCCTACAAGATGGAACTGTAAATGATAGTCTTAAAAATGGAAGATATGATATAGAAGAAAAAATAGTAGGAGGAGAAAGAAAGAAGTCTAAATACGATGAAACTCGTACATATATAGATTCTCCACTTCTTCCAAAGGTGTATTTTGGAACTAAACAAGCTGAGATTATAGGTTTTGCATCTGATGAAATACAAGTAATAGTTCCTGAAGGTGAAGGAAGTGTAGATGTATACATAGTTAATAATGATACAGGCATTTCTAATACTATAAAGTATACCTATGAAAAGACAAATATATCTATCTCGAAAGTTTATCCTGATATAGGAAATAAAAAAGGTGGAGACATTATTGAAATAATAGGAGATGGATTTGATCCTAAAGTTAAGGTTAGGTTCGGAAATATTACTAATAGACATTTGGCTACAGATGATATAAATGCTGGAGTAATAACACCAGGAAGTACAGTAAGAGTAATGTTAGAAGAGCCTCTTAGAACATATAGAGCAGAATATAATACACAAAGTAAACAACTAGTTCTTTATATAGAAGAAGGAGAAAGTGTATATACTTATACAGAAAACAATTACGATGGTTCTATAAAGTATATTGATACATTAAATTTTGAAAATGAAAAAGGGAAATATACAAAACAAGAATTAATTAAGGTAGGAGTATATATAGATGAACAAAAGATAAATAGGTTTCTTTTAGAAGCAGGATATGCTCCAGAGGTTATTCCTGATAAGGAAAATCCAAAGAAAAGTCTTAAAGTTAAGACTCCAAATTATAATACTATAGGAGTTGTAGATTTAATTGCAGTTAATCCTGATGGATCAGAGGCAAAAGCACAGTTCGAATATAAAAACCCTGATAGTAAACCTACAATTATAGCAGTAACTAGGGATGGACAAAACCCTGAAGAAACTACTGATGAAAATAATAAACCAATAAAATTAGTTCATGTAAATTATAAAGGTGGAAGTACAATAAATATCAAAGGAACTGATTTTAGAGAAAATGCAACAATCTCTATAGGAAGTATAAAAAATATTCCTTATAGTGAAATAACATCAAATCTTCCTAATGAGCTTACTTTTAAAATGCCTGCTATGGATGAAAGTGTAGTTGGTCAAAAATATCCAGTAGTTGTTCAAAATGAAGATGGAGGAATGGCACGTTCAGATGATTTAGAGCCTCCTATATACATTGTATTTACAAAAGGAGAGACGTCTCCTCAAATTGATAAAATAACTCCAGATACAGGGACTTCTAAAGGAGGAACAACAGTTACTATACATGGTTCAGATTTTAGAGATAAAATGGATGGATTTGAAGATAAAAAACTTATCGTTTATTTCGGAGATGAGCCAGTTGAAGATGTAAAGTATATAGACCATACAACAATAATAATTGAAAAAATACCACCTCATGCACCAGGAACGATAGAAGTAAAAGTAGAAAATCCAGATGGAGAACTTTCTAATACTGTTGAATTTACTTATTCAAGTAATCCAAAAATAACAGGAGTAGTTGATCCTACAAGCAATAAAAGTATATCTGAAATATATATAGATGGAGAACAAGAAATAAAAATCAAGGGTTCTGACTTTATGAATGGAGCTAGAGTTATATTTGCACCAGTACTTGAAGAAGTTAGTGGTGATAATACTTCAGGGGAAATAATAACTATTGATGGTAAAAAATACATTCTAAAAGAAGGAATAGAAGGATCAGAAGTTAAATTTATAGACTCTCAAAACATGACAGTTAAAACTCCACAAGGAAAGTTAGGAAGTAAAGGAGTTATTATAATAAATCCAGATAAAGCAGCAAGTAATATATTCGATATAGTTTATGTTATTTCTAAAGTAGATGCTCCAACAAATGTATATGCTGATATTTTATATGAGAAATATATAAAAATAACTTGGAATAAAGTAGATGGTGCAACTTCTTATGAAGTATATGTAATAGAAGATGACAAAGCACCGTATCTTATAGGAACTACAGACTTAACTTCATTTGTATATAGAGATTTAGAGCCAAAGACAGGTTATAGATTTATAGTAAAGGCACTTGGAGAATACGGACTTTCAAAAGGCTCTGAAAAGAGTAATGAGGTTACAACAGGAAGGAATGTAGGACCTGAGGATAAAGATGGAGAGTTATCAGATAATACAAGTACTACAAAATCAGGAAACACTGCAAATATAGTAATTGGAACTAAGGATTATGATGACAAAGATATAATAATAGATTTGACTAAAGGTAGTCTTGCAGGAAGTAAAGAAGTAGTTGTAAGTATGCCAGCTAAAGTAGTCTCAAGTTATTTAGCAAAAGATGTAATTATTTATGGTAGTGATTTTTATATTAAATTTAATCCAACGTCATTTAATGTTTCCAAGATGAGTGAAAACAGAAATAAAGATGACGCAGGAGTTAAATTTAAGGTGGCTTTAAATAATCAAAATGATTCAAGTTCTTTATCAAGTGAATATATAGTAACTGCAAATGCTTTTGTTGGTCAGGATAGTACTGAAATAGATTATTTAAAATCTAAAATAGAAATATCTCTTGATTTTGATTCAGCTAAAGCAGATTTAAGAAGAATGAGAAACATATCACTAAGAAGATATGATCCTTACAATAATGAATGGATATATATAAAACAAAGAATGGATGATTATTCTACTTCTATTAACTCTAAAGTAGATAGACTTGGAAGATACTCTGTTGTTGGGAAAAGGAGGTAGATTATGAGAAAAATAATGGCTTTATTAATAGTATTAGTACTTTGTTTTTCATCATTTGCATATGCAGATATGAATTCTCCTTATAGAGATGGATATATAGAAGGATACATTAAAGACAAGGTAGGAGATGTAATTCAAATTGAAGAGTACGATGGTACCCTTCATACTCTACCTTTTACAAATGAAGCAATTTATATAATCGATGATAGAGACGCAAAGCTTGTTGATTTTAAATCAGGTATGGAAATTTATGCAACACTTCAGGGGAAAAAAATAAATTATATAGAAAGTTACTCAACTCAAAATCCAGGATACATAAAAGAAGGAAGTAAAATAAGAGTTGGAACGGTAAAGAAGATAGATAGAGATCAACTTACATTAAAATTTTCTACAGGGGATGAAAAAACCTTTTTTACATCTCCTGCAACTGTTACTATAAAAAAAGAAAAGAATGTAGATTTAAATGCTCTTTATGTAGGAGATAGAGTAAAGCTTCATTTTGATGAAGCAAACTCTGATATAATAAGTAGAATATATATTGAAGGTGACTCTATACTTATTAAAAATATGTATAAAGGTAAAATAGCAGTACCTAATAATCTTGAAGATAATATTACTTTAGAAAATGTTCAGTATTTTAAAAATGGAAAGTGGGAAAATAAGGAAGGTTTGAAAACTATTCCTTACAATAATGAAGTTCCAATTTATATTGGAGGACAAGTAGTTCCTTATAAGAATTTAAAATACTATAAAGGGAAGACTGCTTATATGGTAGTTAAGGGTTTTTTTGGAGATGATAAAATTGAAAAAATTGAAAAGCTAGTTATAAAGAATCAATATGAAGCAACTTTTTCAGATAAAATAGAAGACATAAATTTTTACAGTGAAAATTTCGAACTTAAAAATAAAAGAAATATAGGATTTAATGATGGAACAATTATTATAAAAAATGGAAGACTTGTTGACAAATATTCTTTAAATCCTAAATCGGATGCTTATATAATTGCAGATGGAAGAAATAATTCTTTAATGGCAGATCTTATATATGTATACAACGAAGATATTAATAATTCAAATACAGGTCAAAATCATGTATATTCAGGCCAACTTGATGAAATAGATACATATTCTATTAAATTAGATGATTTTTATGTGTTAGATAAAAATGAATGGGAGTCTTTTAATGATAAAAAAGATCTATACTACGATGAAGACACTTATATATATGACTTAGAAAATAAAAAAGTAATTAAACCACAAGAACTTGCAGCACAAGATTATGCTGTAGATGAAGATTCAGATTATGCAAAGAAAAAGAATCTTAGAGACTGGTATGGATATATTTATACTGATGGAGATAGAATAAGTGCTATATATGTACAAAAAAATATGGACTCACTACTTAGACAAAGAACTACTAATGGATTAGTTGAATCGGTTGAAAATGATTCGAAACTTGGATGGACTTTAAAAGTACAAGATGCTAAAGATTGGAGCGATAGAAAAGAACAGTGGATGAGCAAAAATACGTCTATAAATATTAGTATAGATAAAGCGTTGTTAATTAAAAATGGAAAAACAATAAAATCAGAAGATATAAAAGTAGGAGACAGATTATATATAGTAAGAGATGATATATATGGAAAAGTAATTATAGTTAAATAAATTAACTATAACTGGAGGGGAGAAAAAATGAAAAGGATTTTGACATTAATGCTTATAGTCAGCTTCATTGTGGGACCAAGTGTAATATGGGCTACTCCCCCTGAATTTTCAGGAGGAGTAAATAATGAATATGAATATGAAGAAGTTGTATTTATAACAGGAGAGCCTGTTAAGTTAAAAGGAGAAGTTAAAGTATCAGAAAGAGAAAAAGAAGGAGAAAAAACTGTAAGTTATAGTTTTAAACTTGAAAATAAAGATTTAAATGCTAAACTTGATAGAAAAATAGGTTTTGAAACAATGCTAGATAAAAGAGATGATAAAGGACAAACTATAGGTCAAACTTCTATTTCAAAGTATAGCGAAAAGTTGCAAATAGGAAAAGATAAATATGAACTTGAAGATTTTCAATTTTCTAAGTCGGATGTAATAGACAATAGACCAGCTTCGGATTTTTATAGTGGGAATATAAAAGGAAGAAAATATTATAAAATCAATAAAGATCAAGGAGAAGTTGTAGTAGATATTACAGGAGCAGATGTTGGATATAAAAACTTTTGGGGAAATAGTGAAACTCAAATTTTAGATTATATAATAAAGTCTAAGAAAAAAGAATCAGACGATTCAAAGGATGAAGTTAATTCATGGGAAGGAACAGTTAGAGCTTCTGTTTCAGATAGTACTACAAAGACACTTAAATATTCAGAGAATGAAGCTAACTTTTCAAGTTTTAATGGAGGACATATGAGAATTACAAATGAAGAAATGGTATCTTCATATGAATATAATCTTCCTAAGATAAAGGATGGAAAAGTTGAAAAAGATAAAAGGGAAAAAGGAGCAGAACATCTTTCGAAGAAAATGGTTCCTAAAATTGAAAGACTTATTGTTCCTAAGTTTAGAGATTTAGGAGGACATTGGGCTCAAGATTACATAGAGAAATTATATTCTCTTGATGTGTTTGATGAAAATGGAGAGTTTTTCTCTCCAGATATACCTATGAATAGAATGGAATTTACAAAGGCTATAATAAAGTCTTGTGATATAAGAACTTATATAGAAGCGCCTAAGAAGAGATCTAGAAAGGCGCCTCCTGAAGAAAGTATATTTAAGGATTTAGATACTGAAGACGATGATTATAAATATGTAAAGAGCGGATATGATAAAGGAATAATACATGGTGAGAATAATATGTTCAAGCCAGATAACAAATTGACAAGAGCTCAAGCAATTACTATACTTGTAAGAGCTTTAGGATTTGAAAATAAAGCTCCAGCTCCAGGATATTATACTAATTTCTCAGATGATAGACAAATTCCATATTGGTCAAAAGATAGTATATACATGGCAAGAGAAATGGGACTTGTTCAAGGAGATAAAGCTAATAAAGTAAATCCTAATAAGGTTATGTCAAGAGCTGAAGCATCTGCTATGATTGTTAGATTTTTGGAGTTTCTTGAGAGGGATTTACAAAGAGATTATAGAGAAAATATAATATATTTCAATTAGATACTACTTTTAAAGTCGTGTTTAAGCCAAAATGAAGCTTATTAAAATACCGCTAATGTGTTAAATGTTTTTTTAGAACTAAGCATTACATCTTATTGAATATCCTGAAAGTTCTTCAAATGATGTAATTCAAGTTCTATACAAAAACATTTAAATCATTAGATAACATTTTAATAAGCTTCATTTTTTTTAGTGTACTCCATAGTTCTTAAATACACGATTAGTGTATGCATAGATAGTTCAAAAAAATAACATAAAATCTAAATTATATACAATTTTTAGTCAATATGTTATTATACTGTATGAAATATAAATTTTAACAGGGAGGATTTGCAATGAATAAAAGAACTTTTAAAAAGTTAACAAGTTTGATTTTAAGTTTTGTATTTATAGCTACTATGACGCCTTTTTATGGAGTATCTAATGCTAATGAGAATGAAAACGTTAGCATAACTATATTAGGTACTTCTGATGTTCATGGTAGATTTATGCCTTGGGATTATGCTTCTGATACAGAGAATAAGTCTGGAAGTTTAACTCAAATATATAGTTCTGTTCAGGAATTGAAAAAAGAAAATCCTAACACTATATTAGTTGATTGTGGAGATGCTATTCAGGATAACTTTGTAGAAACATTTAATAGCTATGATGAGAATCCTATGGTTATAGGTATGAATGAGATGGGTTATGATACTTGGACAATGGGAAATCATGAGTTTAATTTTGGAACTGAAATTTTAGATAAAACAACATCTAAGTTCAACGGGACTGCTCTTGCAGGAAATGTTTATAAGGAAGATGGTTCAAGATATTTACCAGGGTATAAGATAATCGAAAAAGATGGAATAAAAGTGGGTATTATAGGTATGACTACTCCTATGATAGTTGAGTTTGAAGATGATAGTGATCATTTAAAAGGTTTAGTTGTTAAGCAGCCTATAGATGAAACTAAAAAGATAATAGATGAGCTTAAAGGAAAAGTTGATGTTTTGGTTGGAGTTATGCATATGGGAGAAGATAACGAAAATAATATATCAGGAACAGGTGTTACTGATATAGCTAATGCTTGTCCAGAACTAGATGTTATAATAGCAGGTCATATGCATAAGAATGTAAGTAGTAATACTGTAAATGGAGTTTTAATTACAGAGCCATATAAGTATGGTATGGATATATCTAAGGTTGATTTAACTTTTGAAAAATCTAATGATGGAGTTAAATTAGTAGACAAAAAAGCTGAAACTGTAGATATTAAGAATTATCCTTCTAATAAGGATTTGGAGAAAAAATTCGAATATTTCCATGATATACTTAGAAAAAATGCTAATGAGGTTATAGGTCAGTTAAAAGGAATGAATATGGTTGAGAAGGATGAGATAAAAGGTATCCCAACTGTACAAGTTGAGCCTACACCACTTGTGAATTTCTTTCATGAGGTTGAGCTTTATTATAGTAAGGCTGATGCTGTAGCAATAAGTATAGATAATGATAAGGCTAAGCTTGATATGGGAGATATTAAGAAAAAGGATATAGCTTATAATTATCAGTATACTGGTGGAGAAGTGACTATATATGAAGTTACAGGTAAGGATTTAAAGGATTATATGGAATGGTCAGCAGATTATTTTAATACTTTAAAAGACGGTGACGTTACAGTTAGTTTTAACCCAAAGAGAAGAGCTTCAAAGTATAGTACTAATGATATATTTGGTGGAATTACATATAAGATAGATTTAACTAAGGAAAAGGGAAATAGAATAGTAGATTTGAAATTAGGAAATGGAACTAAGATAGAAAGTGATACTAAATTAAAGTTAGGTATGAACTCTTATAGAATGGCTAGCTTAATAAGAGAAGGCGGACCGTTACAAGGAAGAAGCTTCCCTATTCTTTGGGATTCAAAAACTGCTTTTGGAGAAAAAGAAGGAACTATAAGAAATCTTGCTATAAAGTATATCAAGGAAGTTAAAAATGGTGTTATAGAGCCTAAATTAAATAATAATTGGGAAATAATAGGTTTAGATAAGAATTCTAAAGAAAGAGAAGTTGTTAAAAGATTTGTTAATGAAGGAATGATAGGGGTTCCTAAAACAGAAGATAAAAAATATACTAACGCAGTTTCTATCAATGTAAAAGATAAGATTAATCTTAGTGATGAAGGTTATATATCTAAAATAAAAGAGCAAAAAGAAATATATGAAAATGCAAAGACTGAAGATGAGAAAAAAGTAGCTCATATAGAAGCTGAACTTATAAGAGCACTTAATAATGATGATTATACTTCAAGTATAGATGGAGCTTTAGATAAAAGATATAAATAAGCCTGTCCATTCCGAGATTGAAGAGAGCATATAAAAAGATAGCCATGTTTATTTTTAATAAAATGGCTATTTTTTTATATTAAATTAGTGAGGGATAAGTGTATAATATATATATATATCTTTACAAATAACCTTAAATAGAAAGGAAGATTATATGTTCAATAAAACCCCCATTAAAACTTTAGAAGAAAAATGTACAGGCTGTAACAAATGTATAAGAGAATGTCCTATATTTGGAGCTAATATTTCACTTTTAGATAATAACGGAAATAATAAAGTAATAATAAATGATGAAATATGTATAAGCTGCGGCAGATGTATAAATGTTTGTGAACATAATGCTAGATATTTTTATGATGATACAGAAAGGTTTTTTGAAGACTTAAAAAATAAAAAAACAATAAGTATAATAGCTGCTCCATCTATAATAATTAGCTTTCCTGAATATAAAAAGTTATTTGGTTATTTAAAATCATTAGGTGCGAATGTTGTTTATGATGTATCCTTTGGTGCTGATATTACTACTTGGGCTTATTTAAAGTATATAAAGGAAAATAACATTAAATCTGTAATTTCACAACCATGCCCTGTAATAGTTAGATATATAGAAAAGTTTAAACATGAACTTATAGAGAATCTTGCTCCTATACATAGTCCTATGATATGTACAGCTGTTTATTTGAAAAAATATAAAAAAATTAATGATAATATAGCTTTTCTTTCACCTTGTATAGCTAAGATTACAGAAATTAAAGATTCAAATACAGATAATCTTATACAATATAATGTTACTTATAATAAGATTGATGAATATTTAAAGAAAAATAATATAAATATTAGTAAATATGATGATGTTGAATTTGAGAATATAGAGTGTAGTTTAGGTTGTATATATAGTATGCCTGGTGGTTTAAAATCAAATGTAGAAGCTAGAAGAAAAGACTTATGGATAAGACAAATAGAAGGTCAATCTGAAATTCAGCCATATCTAGACTTTTATTGTGAGCGTGCTAAAAGTGGTAGTGAGATCCCTAATATTATAGATATTCTAAATTGTACACATGGATGTAATGTAGGAACTGCTGTTGTTCCTAATCTTAATTATTATGATATAGAACGTAAATTTTTAATTCTTAAAGAAGAAAAATCAAATGAAAAAATTAGAATGTTTAAGAAAAAGATAAAGGAATTAGATTCTTATTTTGATAAGAATTTAGATCTAAAAGACTTTATAAGAAAATATTCTCCTGAACATATTGAAACTATTAAAGAGCCTACTCAATATGAATATAATGAAATATTTAATGAGATGTTAAAGCATAATGATATGGACAGACAATTTAATTGTTCTGCCTGTGGATATAATACATGTAAAGAAATGGCAAAATCTATACATAATAAAATAAATATAAAAGAAAACTGCATGCATTATATTAAAGAGAAAATTGATATTGAAAATAAGCATCTAGAAGAACAGAATATTAAAATAGAAGAATCTATGGAACGAATATCTGCATTAGGTGAGGAAAGAGAAAAGCAGGCACAAAGTTTAAAAAACTATATGATAGATCTTAATAAATCTATAAATTATATATCTGCTGGTAATGAGGACAGCTCTAATGCTATTCAAAGCATTTGTGGAGAACTAGATGAGATAATAAATATATCTACTTCGTTGAAAAGTAGTGTAGATGAAATTAAAACAAGACTTATAAATTTTTCTAATGCATCTGAAGAAATTGTAAATATAGCTAATCAGACAAATCTTCTTTCTTTGAATGCTTCTATTGAAGCTGCTAGAGCAGGAGATAATGGGAAAGGATTTGCTGTGGTTGCAGATGAAGTGAAAAAATTAGCAGAACAATCTAAAATTGTAGCTGTTTCTACTAAAAAAGATGAAAGTGTAATTATAGAGTTAGTAGAGAAGATACTAGATATATCTAACAACTTAGTTTATCAAATGAATAATATGAATCAGTCTATAGAAACTATATCTGCTTCTATAGAAGAGACTACAGCTACAGGAGAAGAAATTGTTGATTTTTCTCAAAAACTTATTGATGGTTAAGAAACCTAAAGTGGCAGTTTTTTATTTTTAATCAATTCAAAATATATATTAGATAAAGTTTGTGAGAATTTATATTATTATCAGAACAAACTTTTTAGGAGTTGATGGATAAGGTTTGAGTTTACATTTGAGTTGACATGGAAGTTTCTAAAAGTATATCTAGAAGATCAAGGTATAAACAATATAAATTCACCAAAATCTGTGTTAAAAGCTGCCTATACCGAAAGGTTAATAAATGAGGAAATGGTATGGCTTAATATGTTAAGAAGTAGAAATTTAACTTCTCATATCTATAGTGAAAAAACAGGTATAGAAATAAGTGAAAGTATTCTAAATGATTATATACCGCAGTTAAAAAAATTAGTAGAGACTATGAAAGATGACTTTTTTGAATAAGCATGTCCATTTATGCATTCAGCCTCCATATATAAATATGAGATTTATATATGGAGGTTTTGTTATGAGAAATTTGCCACTTGTTCCTTATGATACTTTAAGAAATCTAATAAATGGAAGATTCACATCTAAGCAGATAGATTATTTTATTAACTTATGCAGAATATGTGATAGTAACGGGGTTATAAAAGAAAAGAGCATGAACTCTGTTATAAATAAGATAGATATCTATACATCTTCTAGAGCTACTGCTTACAGAGCTATGAATAGATTTATAGAGAATGATATTTTATTTATAAATGAAGAAGGAGATATAGAGATAAAAGGATATAGATCAGGTTTTAAGAAAGGTTCTAAGGGAATTATAGTGATTCCTATGTTTTGTTTTAGTATGGAATTTAAAAAGCTTAGTAAGTTAGAAAAAAGAATATCTCTTTATTTGATTGGCCAGATTAGAAAGCTAAATAAGATAAAGTATTTTACGGTTAATATAAATAAGATGGTTGATTTGTTTGGCATTTGTTTTTCTTATGTCCATAATACTCTTGATAGTATTAGTTCTTTTTTTGATTTTTCTTTTTTTCATAATCAAATGGTATGCAGGGCAAATTATAAAGAAGAATATCTTTTACATAAATTCATATTAGAAGATATGACTGATGATTTTAAAGAGAATCATGAGCATAGTGAAAAGGGAGAGTCTATAATAAATCTTATATATTCTAAGGATATAGATAGACTTCTTTTAGATAGAAAGGAATCTTTATATATAGAGGAGTTAAATAAATATGCTGTAAGTAAGAAAGAGGTTGATGTTGAGAATAATATAGATGTTATATTAAATAATCTTTATAGATATAGTTATAAAAAGATATCACATATACTAGACTTGCTTGCATCTAAGTTAAGACAGTTCTCTGATCCAATAATACATTTTAATGCTTATTTGAAAACTTTAATTGAAGAGAGTATATAACGTAAAAAAGTGTGTTAATAAGGATTGCAAGCTAAAGTTGGTTGTTATGATTGTGAGTGTTGCTCTGGGTATTGGTAGAAATGATAATATGAAATGGAATGAAATAAGAAAATCTTATCCTGATAAATTTGTGCTATTGGAATCTTTGAATTCTCATATAGAAAATAATAAAAAAATTATTGACGATGTTGCTTTAGTTAGAATTATAGATGATCCTAAAGAAGCTAGCAACTTATTAGTAAGATGCAAAGGTGATATGTTTATTTTTCACACAGCTAAG
Source organism: Tepidibacter sp. Z1-5 (assembly GCF_037844525.1). Classification (NCBI taxonomy): domain Bacteria; kingdom Bacillati; phylum Bacillota; class Clostridia; order Peptostreptococcales; family Peptostreptococcaceae; genus Tepidibacter; species Tepidibacter sp. Z1-5. The sequence continues at coordinate 67,895 of NZ_JBBMMD010000016.1, forward strand.
GAAGAACTTGATATGAAGATAGTGACGAATCCAGTATTTAGGGGAGTATATAAAAATGAAAATAGAGTATAAAAAAGGATTATTATAGACTAGTTTAGAGATAGTGTATAAGAGTAAATCAAAAGGTACCCATGTTATTTTCAAATAATATGGGTACCTTTTGATCTTTGCAAATAAAACAATAAACAAGATTTGTCTCAAAAATTTAGATATAAACAGGATATCAACATTATTGTGTATCATTATTTAGATTATCAACATAAGCTTGTCTTAATATTAGATTTATCAAATGTTTTTGTTTTAGTCTATAAGTTATACACAGTAGTTTGTACTGTTTTTATATTTTCATAGGTGTGTAAACTTTGGCATTGCTACGTTGTAAGTATGTGTATAGACTTTAGATTGTTATGCTTTTTGATTAATATATTTATGTTAGTTATATTTTTGAATGAATATATAAACATTATTATGATTGTAAGTGTTGCTTTAGGTATTGGAAATAAATGCTATTGTGGTAAAATATAAGAAGGGAGAATTAATACGATTTATTATGGGAACAATTCAGTATATATCTAAATAATATATATTGAATCAAAATATTATGCAGAAAGGAAAGGTATCTATGTCAATAAAGATAAATTTTATTGATGGAAATTCTTTGATAGTACCAAGAGAGGAACTAACGCAGCTACAGATACAACAAATCCTACAGTGGTTTGAATCGGAAGTATCTCCGATTATATCATTCACTGTAGGAGATGTAACTCATAACTTACCTAGACATGCTATATATAATATACTTTATGATGTTTAATAAAAATAAACATTATATCTTATTGGATATCCGTTAAGAAAGGTTGGTAATACAATGGACTTTTTTAATGGATATTTAATTTTTTGTAGTGCAATTTTTTATGTCTAAATGAAACGATATTCTTTTAAAAATTTACAATAAAAATCATATATTGTAAAAAAAAGAAAATTTAGGGAGGAATTTTAAAAAATGTGTAGAATAAATCACTTATGGAAGGAATTTATTGTGATTTTATAAGTTTAGTTGTATAAAAATAAAAGTCTAATCATTGTTGGACATAAAAGGGGGTTGCAATATATGCAAAAAAAGAAAAAAATTCTTATTTTAGCCATATCTCTTGCTTTTCTAGTTGTTGCAGGAACGCTTGGGGTTTATGGATGTAATACACTTAAAAGAACAAAAACATTACAACAGGCAAATTCTTTAGTTTCTATGGAAAAGTATAAAGATGGAATTACTATATATGAAGGGATGCTTAGTAAGAAATATGATAAGGCTATTGCAGATAAAAGAGACTTAGCAATAGAACTAATGGAATCTAAGGAAAATCATAAAAAGGCTATGGAACTCTTTGACGCAGGTGAATATCAGGAATCAATAAAATTCTTTTCTAGGATATCAAAAAATGATAAAAAAAGATATGGAGAAACTTCAAAGACATTAAGCAGCATCGAAGAAAATATATTTCAGGAAATTAGGGATGAATTTGAATTAGGGAATGAAAAAGATGCTATAGATAGATTGAATGATTATATAAAAGCAGTTCCAACCAGTACAGAAGCAAAAAATCTAAAAGACGAACTAAAGTTTTCAATAAAAGAAGCTAAGAAAAATGAAGAAATGCAAATAAAAGAAGCTGAAAAAATGGCTCAAGAAGAAAACAAGTTAAATGAGACTGAAGGTAAAGCATATGATGTAGATGGAACATATCAAACAATTATTGCTAAGAATGCAAATCTAAGGGTTGCTCCAAAGATTGGTGCAGATGTTATAACAACAATTCCAGAGGGAACAGAGTGCTATGTTATGGAAACAAAAGTTGAGAATGCTGAAAGATTTTGGTGTAAGGTTGAATGCTATGATGATATGGGAGAATATTATGTAGGTTGGGTTTCATATAATACTATGAATTATAAGTATTAATTAGTTACTAAATTTTATCAGTTAAGAAATATATATCTAGCCCAGATAGTAATTATGACTATCTGGGCTAGATTTTTATATTGAGTAGTTTAAAGTGTAGTATTTAACTAGCTTTTTAATTGCTTTAGATTTAACTTGTTTTACCCAGCTACATGATATGTCCATTTGTTTTGCTATTTCGGATAGGGTATGTCCTTGTATCAAATTCTTTTCTATAACCTTTACTTCTGTAGCATTTAAAACAGATAAAGCTTCTAGAGTTTCGATATTAGAGAAGTCTTCAACATAAACATCTTTACTTTGATTATCATCAAAGTCTACACTAACTTCTTTTGAATTAAGCTCATCTTTTTTTTGATCCCAGTAAAAGCAACTTATCATAAATTTCATATATCCTAAAAACTTTGTGTTCTTTGTAAAGTCAAAGTTATTTATAAGCTCTATTGATTTTATAACTCCATTTTGATATAGGTCTTCGCTTATATATCCGAAGTAATGCTTACACTTGGATATTAGAAGTGGCTTTAATATATCTAGTAGTTTTTCAAGTGAGTCTTTATCCCCTTTTTGAGACATTTTAACTAATTCGTTAATTTCTTCATATGTATTCAATGGTATCCCCCCTAAATTAACCAAACATATGTTCTGAAAATATTATACCGAACATTTGTTTACTGTGCAATAGTATATACAAAATAATATGAAAATTTTGGAAGAGTATGGACATACGTTTTCAAAAAATATATAATAGGGTGTAAAGACAATTAATAATAGGAAAAGGGGAGCTGGAAAAGTCTGGCTGAGAGGAAACCGTATAAATGTTTCGACCCTAATACCTGATCTGGATAATGCCAGCGTAGGAATTATATTGAATTAATCAATGCTACGCTATGTGCGTAGCATTTTTTTATTAATTGAAAAAAGGGGGAAATACAAATGAAAAAAATGACTACTAAAATGTTAGTAGAAGCAGGCGTTATGTTGGCACTTGCACAAATTCTTAGTTATATAAAAATATATGAGGGACCTTTTGGTGGGTCGGTTACTGCTGGAAGTATGATTCCTATAATACTTTATGCTATAAGATGGGGCGTATCGCCAGGACTTTTTGTATCTATAACGTATGGAATACTTCAATTTATATTAGGTCCAAAGTATAGTTTTCATATAATGTCTATACTACTTGATTATGTATTGGCGTTTGGAGTGTTGGGATTTGCAGGATTATTTAGAGATTCATTAAGAGGTGTAGTTCTTGGAACTTGTCTTGGAGTATTTTTGAGATTCACATCTCATGTGTTGTCTGGAGCTATAATTTGGGCTTCTTATGCACCGAAGGGAACGAATCCTTGGATTTATTCAATTACTTATAATGCATCATACTTATTGCCGGAGTTATTGATATCTATAGGTGTAGTGGGAGTGCTTTATAAGTCGTTCAAATCATTAGCGGTTGCTTAAACACATAAATTTTTCAACGGATTATTAAACGATAAAATCTAAGTTATATTAGTTACCTAGATTTCGTACAAACGAAATCTGGGTTATTTTTTTAGGGTCTGTGGGTTATTAAAAACTATCTATACAAATACCGCGAATACAACGATATTTTGAA